>JBDKJN010000300.1:0-3863 GCA_039796595.1 Bacteroidota bacterium | reverse complement strand
AATGGTCTTTCATAACGAAGTATTCACGGATATTCTTTATACGGATACGAAGGCACTCAAGTCTGTTTTAAAAGAACAGTCTCCTATGTGGTTTGATGTAATCAAGGATACTGTTGTAAATGAAACCTATTTACGCATTGGTGATAAAATCAAATACGAAGAGGTCAATGCTTCCAAGATATCTGATGCAATATCCATCCTGCAGAATTACATCGCGTTGGAGAATCCTATCACGGTCTCCTTTTTTCATATCGACGAACAACAATTCAATAACTACACCCATGAGGAATTGTCTTCTATTTATACTGATTTTAGCAAGTAGCAGAGTATTTGCCTGCGGATTTACTCCTTACGGAGAGGAGACGCGGTTTTACCTCTTCCTTCCTTCCGTATTTGAGAATGAGACCTATAGTTGTTTCGAGTTTTCTACACATGAATATTATCAACCTGAGGACTATACTTCCGAGGAATTTATCCGCCCCAATATTGACTTATGGCATTCCTACTGCCAGAAAAAAGTAGATCATGAAGCTATTAAGCGTGCTGTATATGCTTTGGGACCAAATGAGATTGACGAGCATTCATCCAATGAGATGATACGGTATTTGTTTGATAAGAATGATAAAGAAGCATTGGATTATTTGAGATTCGCTAAGAATTGTGAGTCTTGCAACAATTTTAGTCCAGATCAATGGGAGCGCGAAGATAATATTTCGACTACGAAAAGAAGCGAACTGGTGAATAAAGCGCTGTTGCTAGCTCAGGGTGCGTCCAATGCGACTATCCAAAGACGATACAGCTTTCTTGCCGTACGATTGGCATTCTACAATCAACAAAATGAAGTTGTCCAGGAAGTATTCAATTCCGTTTTTAGTACTTCGCAAAAGGATGTCGTTTACTATTGGAGCTTGTATTTTTATAGCTTGTCTTCATCGCAGAGTCCAAGTAGAAATTTTGAGTTAGCTCAAATTTTTGCGAATGCGCCAGATAAAAGATTCAGTTGCCATCTGCATTTCAACCGAAAAATAACATTGGAACAATCGCTTTCATTTGCAACTTCCAATATAGAGAAAGCCAATGTCTGGTTATTGTATGCAATAGAGAAACCTGACAAAACTTTGGAATATTTAGAACAGGTGTATGCCTTAAACCCATCCCATCAAGGATTAAATTGTTTGGTAATGCGCGAGGTCAGTAAGGTCGAGGATTATGTTTTGACGCCATACTATACGCTTTTCGAGCCCGCTATCTTTGAAACGCAATTGAGTGATCTTGAAAATAGGAGTTCGTTCAGCGCTATGATGCACCGCTCTGAATTGGACAGACGTTATGCAAGAAGGGTTTTGAATTTTTTGAATTCAGCAGATATGAGGAAAGTCGATAATGCTGAAGTCTGGGAGACTGCTAAGGCATATATGTATTTCTTGGTTCGAGATTATGACGGAAGTCTTGAGCAAATTAATTCATTACTGAAACGGAAGTCAAATCCGGCCTTGAAGGTGGAGTTGGAAAAGTTAAAAGCGATAGTGCTTACAGCAAACCAAATCAAGGGAAGGGCGGTAATTCCGATCAGGGCCAGAGCGACGATCGAATTAAATAAAGATGATAAAATGTTTTTGTTTGCTTTGGCTAAGGAGCTGGAATATCTCGGCAATACCACTGAAGCGGCGCTGTTGTTGTCACAAATAAATGTTGAGGATGAATATTCCTCGGAGGTATTTTGGAGGGCAAGAAAAAAAGGAATACACACGTGGGATGAGTGGTTAAACCATTATACGAGTTACATCAACGTAGCGTACTCACCTGAGCAATTACAAGTTTTGATCAATGATATTCAGGAGAATAAAGATAGAACCGATAGTTTTTCTCAATTTCTGTACGAGAGAGTTCAAGGCGCAACGAATAAGTTGTATGATCTATTAGGGACAAAGTATATGCGCCAAAATCGATTGGAATTCGCTTTGGATGCCTTCTCTAAAGTTGACGAACGATATAACACAATGACCTACACGGCTTGGGGCAGTTATTATAATGTATTTGAGGAGAATCCTTTTGTGAAAATTAAGTATACACCAGATTTTATTACCTATCAGGACACCATCCGGTTGAGTAAGAAAACGATCACAAAACAGTTGCTGGAATATTTAGCAAGAGCAGAGGATGACAATGAATTGGATAGAGATTATTACTATTTCATGGTGGCGACAGCATACTATAACATGGGCTTTGAAGGTAATTCAAATTCAATGCGCAGAATGGATTGGTGGTATGGTCAAGATCTCGAATACTTCGATGATCGAAATGACTTCTTTCAATCGAATATGGCCAAAAAGTATTATTTACTTGCCATGCAACATGCTGCAACAGACCGCTTCAAGGCTTTGTGTTTGCGTATGGTAGCTCGATGCGAGAAACATAGGCTAATGGATGTATACGACGCATATGACAGCTACGAATATGGTAACAAGTACGATTCTCTTTTAAGCACCAATACATATCTCAAGCAGTTGAAAGAGATTTATCCCGCCTACTACGATGATCTAGTTTCCAGCTGCGATAATTTCAAGGACTATTTTGATGCGAGGAGGTGACGCTTCTTGGTTTTATGTTCGAGAGGTTTTGAAATGCACATGGTTTGAGTTTAGTATTAGCGCTCATTGAAAGCGCAACTCTGATCTTCCAAACAGGAGAGCTCTTGAGGTTTAGCTGAGATACAATGTGTCCCCTGAACTACGTATCGGGAGAATCCCGCATGGACCAAAAGCCGCAGCTGAAAGCCTCCTGAACGAAATTCTCTCGTGATTAGTTTTTAATAATCTTGGATGTGAACGACTCCTTTTCATTTGTAACAGTCAGTATATAAATACCAGATGGAAGTTCGCTGAGTAGTAATGTGGTTGGGCCTCCTGATATATTTTCACTGGATGTAAAAACCACTTTGCCGAGCATGTCGGTGACGGTAAAGGTCAAAAATTCATTTTGTAAATGAGGCAATGTAATCGTCAACTGCTCATGAAACGGATTGGGCGAAACGATTGCACTTATCGATAAGAAGGAATTTTCTTCCACGCTAACTGGACCTTGGCTGACAATGATGTTATCGATGGCCAATTCGTTACCGCCATTGCCAGGACCTGTTGGTAAGTCTGGGTTATAGGGTTGTGTCCAATTTCTAAAAGCGATATAAACGGTTTCCCCCGCGAAAGCCGAAAGTGAGAGTTGATGTTGTGTCGGTTCGTCCATTTCGCCTTCCGATCCCGTATCGAATATCGGCGATAAGAATATATAATCTTCAATTTCGTTTCCACCTGTGCTTACGAAAACTTGATACTGATCACGATAAATACCACTGCTTGTGATGGCCATTCCAACCCATGATAAATAAGGGTCGCTGCCTAAGGTTACAGCCGGGAGTACCATCCAGTCGTCGCTTGGGCCTTCGTCACCTACGTACCAGCTTACACTGAATGCGGCATTGCCCGATGAAAATCCTTGAGAGGAAATGTACTTTACTGTCCAGGCACTATCTGCTAAGCTTGCTAATTCGGGATCGTCTGGTGTAAGACCATCTAGGTTATAAAGCATAATTTCCTCTGGCATTCCAGATGTGAAATCCTCTGAATAAATAATTTGAGCGTTAGAGGCTAAAACAATTGTAAAGAAGCACAGAGTAAAAAATGTATTCATATGGTTTGATTTAGGTTCGAAATGTAATCATAGTTTTTGAAGGATTAGAATTGCCGTTTTTATTTTTTATGAAATGCTTTTTTTCTTTTTGGTGGGGATGTGATGATCATTTATTCGAGCCTGAATAGTTAGGTTGAGCGATTAACTCCTGAGTTGTGCTTGTTCTTTCTAAGCCT
>JBDKJN010000299.1:0-4346 GCA_039796595.1 Bacteroidota bacterium | reverse complement strand
GCAAAGAGCTGGGGAAATTCAAAACAGTTGATGATTTTGTTGCCAACTTTGTGGTGACGGAATCCATGTTGAGCGCAGTTTTGAATATGGCGCAAGCGGAAAAAATTGACGTGAAGCGCAGCGTCTTGAACAAAGTATCGGCACAAATCAAATCGCGCATCAAAGCTCAAATCGCGCGGAATTTATACGACGACACCGCCATGTATAAGGTCCTTTTGCAGTCGGATCAAGATTTCAAAAAGGCACAGCAAATAGCCACGCAGGGCGCGCAGAGTTCTGCTCCGACAAAAGGTAAAAAGAAATAAATATGAGCCGACCGATGTCGGATAATAAAGAATGGGGCGAAACCCTTGGAAGAGCTGAGCGATTGACGTTGAAGAAGCGCATCGAAGAGTTGATGGCAGCTGGTCAATCCCTCAAAATGCCAGGAATGACCTTGGTATTCAAGCCCATGGAGCTACCAACGCCATTTCCGGCGCAGGTCATGTTCAGTGCGTCCAAACGGAATTTTAAACGAAGCCATGATCGCAATCGAATCAAAAGGTTGATGCGCGAAGGGTATAGAAAACAAAAACACATTGTTTATAGCTTTTTGTCGGAACGAAAAACACAATGTGCAATGCTGTTTATTTTCACAGGCAAATACATCCCTGAACAGGAGGCTATTCGCAGCAAAATATTTATCTTGCTTCGACGTTTGACGGAGGCCACCATAAATGAACGGGAACAATTTGAACAGCATGATCAAAACAAGAGTTCAGCACCAAATTCATAAACACCGCAAAGGCATTCTTTGTATACTTATCGCTTTGCCCATCGCACTGATGTCGGCGCGTGTAGCTGATAACTACTTTGAGGTTTCCAAGAATATGGAAATCTTTACGGATGTTTACAAAGAGCTCAATATCTACTA
Organism: Bacteroidota bacterium; assembly: GCA_039796595.1. Classification (GTDB taxonomy): domain Bacteria; phylum Bacteroidota; class Bacteroidia; order Flavobacteriales_D; family Sanyastnellaceae; genus CANHSF01. Next base: position 3,433 of record JBDKJN010000299.1, on the reverse strand, counting down.
CGTTGACGATACCAAGCCGGGCGCTATGATGAAGTCAGGCATCGATGCTATGCTTCGATCACTGGATCCGTATACGGTCTATTACCCCGAATCGAAGATTGAAGATGCGATGTTTATGCAAACGGGTCAGTACGGAGGGATTGGAACGTTGGTCAACACCATCAATGGCAAAATAACGATCACTGAACCGTATCAAAATTATCCTGCCGCTAAGAGCGGATTGTTGGCTGGAGATGTGGTGATCAAAGTAGATGGTGTAAACGTCGAGGGAAAAGTTCATGATGATATCTCGGACATGCTTACAGGTCAGCCCGGCAGCAAGGTCACAATCACTATTATGCGCCCGGGGGAATCAAGCCCTCGTCAGATTGAACTCACACGAGAGGAGATTAAGGTACCTGATGTCCCGTACTACGGAATGATGGATAAAACCATGGGTTATATCAAGCTCAACAGTTTTACCCAAACTGCAAGCAGCGAAGTGAAGGCGGCTTTTTTGGCCTTGAAAAAGCAGAACATGACTGAATTGGTTTTGGATCTGCGTGGCAATGGCGGTGGTCTCATGAGAGAAGCCATCAACATTGTCAATTTTTTTGTACCAAAAGGCACTGAAGTGGTTCGCACAAAAGGAAAAATCAGCGAATGGAATAAGACGTTTTATGCATCGGTTGAACCTATAGATACACAGATTCCGATTGTGGTTTTAGTGGATGGCATGTCTGCATCGGCTTCCGAAATTGTTAGCGGTAGTTTGCAAGATCTAGACCGTGCCGTTGTTGTGGGCACCGAAAGTTATGGTAAGGGTCTTGTGCAACAAACCAAAGATTTGGCGTACAATACCAAGTTGAAATTGACTGTAGCAAAATATTATACACCGAGTGGTCGCTGTATTCAGCGTTTGGATTATTCGCATCGTGACAAAGAAACGGGTAAGGTCACTGCCGTGGCAGATTCGGCGATTAAGAGTTTTAAAACGAAGTCAGGCCGCACAGTGTTTGATGGTCGAGGCATCAGCCCGGATAGGCCGCTGCCAGATGATGCAGCTCCGCACGTTTTGGTGGCATTGGTTGAGAATTGGGTGTCTTTTGATTGGGCCAACCAGTATAAGGCAACACACAATGCAATTGACTCGGCCGATCGTTTCCGGTTGACCGACAAAGAATACGATGATTTTGTGCAGTTCGCTTTGACACGTAGCTTTAACTACGAAACAGGAACCGAGAAGTACTTTGCTGATATGCTTAAGGCCGCAAAGGATGAAAAGTACTATGAAGGTGCGGAGGCGGCATTCGATCAACTCAACGCACGCATCAAGCCCGATAAATCATCTGACTTGCGTAAATTCAAAAAGCAAATCAAAGAGTATTTGGAGAACGAAATCGTTGCTCGCTATTATTATCAAGATGGTCGAATTAAAAATAGCTTGCCCATAGATCCTTATATCGCTAAAGCACGCGAAATTCTTGATTCGGACTATGCGAAGATTTTAATCGGTCCGAATACGGGCAAATAGATATGAATTCAATCCGTCCACAAGTAGAGGCCATTCTACTGCTGCTTAAACGCTTGGGATGGATGATAGCCATCGCAGCATTACCGCTTTCCAATACGTGGATGTCCATTGGCGCAATTTGGATGGGATGCGTCGTTTTGGTGGAGCGAATTCTTTACGCCAACGAATACCGACAAAAGGGTTGGCTTCGCTCTTTTGCTTTACCGAATGATCATTCGATTTGGTTGATCGTATTGTATGCTTGCTCGGTTATAGGATTAATTTTTACTGAAGATATGTCACATGGCATGTGGGATCTTCGAATGAAATTGCCCCTACTGGTTTGGCCGTTGATTGTCGCCTGGATCCGTCCGCTATCGCCTGAGCATAAAAAACAAACTTGGGGTGTTTATCTCGTTGCTTTGTGTGTGGCCGTTCTGTTTTGCGCCGGTGTGTATTTGCGATTGTTCGGAAAGGAATGGCAAGATGTGCGATCAACATCCATCTTTATTTCACACATCCGTTTCGGAATGATGCTCGCACTTGGAGTTGCTGTGGTATGGCATTATGCCTTTGATCGAGGATGGAAAGGGCGATTGCTCATCGTAGTTATTTCCATTTTGTTCTTGGGTTATCTCATTGCTATCGAAAGTTTGACTGGAGTGTTACTGATCTTTGTGGTTATCCTTTGGAATATGTTGTTTCAAATGCGTCAATGGACTTCGGTGGTTTGGCGCCGTGGTGTATTGCTGGTGTTAATCGGTGTACCAATGATTGCCATGGGTTATGTGCTACTTCAGGCATCGATGTATTTTCAAGAGCCACCAGTATCCATGGCTTCTTTACCGCAACGAAGCACGGGCGGAGAATTGTATCAGCTAAATTTGGATAATCAACTGGCGATACGCGGCGAATATGTTTTCGGACGAATAGCTACAGAAGAAATGCAAAGGACTTGGTTGCAGCGTTCAGGTATCGATGCCCAAGAGGTGTTGGAGAATGGTTTTCCAATTAGCGCCACCTTGATACGGTATTTGACGGCCATGCACCAACCAAAGGATAGTGTGGGTGTTATGAGTTTAAGCGATCAGGATATTCGCAATATTTTAAGTGGCATGACCTCGCCAGAACAGGCCTCGCAAAATGGCTTGCAACGCCGATTGGAAGCTATCTTCTTTGAACTGGCTTGTTATCAATCAGGCGCGGATCCATCGGGACATAGTATCACACAGCGCTGGGAATTTTGGCGAGCTGCGCGACATATCATCGCTCAGCACCCATGGATCGGTGTAGGTACTGGAGACACCAAACGTGCTTTTCAAACGGCCTACAATGACTTGAATTCAGCATTGGATGATAAACACCGATTGAGAGCCCACAATCAATATCTCACACAATGGTTGACATTTGGAATTCTGGGTCTATTCGTGTGGTTGGCCGTCTTGGTAGCAGCATGGCGACGTGGCCAATGGCGTTTTCCGCTGTGGTCTTCTTTTCTCCTCATTGCCGCACTCTCTTGTCTTACAGAGGATACGCTGGAGTCACAAGCTGGTGTGACCTTTGTGGCGTTTTTTTATGTGTGGATAAAGCACAGTCGACATGAGAATGAGTCTTCGGATGCAAATATGTAGGGGGTAATTGCGTCATTTGATTGTAAAACATTCGTTGGTGGAATTTACATCGTGAGGTTTGAAAGCGAGCAGTACGTTGTATCGAGATAAAAGCCATAATGCTTTAATACCATAATCATGAAAAGCTTAGAAAATTGGACTCTAGTTGCATTGATGTTTTCTTCATTGAGCACTTATACTCAGAATGAATATTTCGCAAACAATCCTAAATGGGGAATTCATGAATCGTGTCAATTGGCTCCGCTTGGACCCTGGTTCGGTGAGAAAACGACCTATTATGTTGACGGAGATACCATACTCAATGATAAGG
>JBDKJN010000298.1:0-6456 GCA_039796595.1 Bacteroidota bacterium | reverse complement strand
TGTTCTTTTGGATTAGCTCAATGTCCGGAATATTCCATCCACTGTAGGTGATTCGGCGATCCAAGTTACTTGCCCACACAATGTCACCCTTTAAATTCATTCTGATAGAGGTCACATCACTCTTTTGACAATAGTAACGCGTTGTGCAACGACCATTACCATCACATGTTGTAACAGCGTAGTTGTATTCCTGAGTACAGATCATAACAACATCATTATTGATGATGCGTGACTGTTCAACTTCATAGGTCCATGCGATCCCGTCATCGTCCTTGTCCTTGTCCTTTTTCTTTGTTGGCTTCTTCTTATCATTCTTAGCCTTTGTTTCCGGATCATCAGCAAACAACTGTTCAATAAAGCTTTTGGTGAACTCAGTATATTTCAACTCATCAAGACCTTCTTTTGCCTTACTTGCTTTTGAAATAAAAACACCATCAGCTCCTGAATTTCCTCTCTTGTCCTTTTCATCCATGTTACGATAAAAACCGTAGACATAAATTACTCCACCAGAAATAGTATAGTCCTTGGATAAAATTGCTTTGTTTTCGCTCTCTATTGTAGCGTCGTAAACTATTTTGTCTCCTTTGTCAGGATTGATCTCAGCGATAAATGATGCGCTCTTGGTGGTGCGCTTAATCAATTTTCTATCGTTCTGCTTAATGCTGCAAAGTGCGTAAATCTTACCGTCAGCCTCCATGCTGTAGCTTCCGGCAATACTCACCTGTTTCAAATCCTCTTCACGTTCAAAAGGTAATTTAACGATGTCCTTTGTGTCCGTGTTCAAATCCGACTTAACTTTCACATAGTCCAATAGAATTTCGCCATCCTTGTCAAACGTTGGATTAATAATTACGACAGAACTACCTGCCTTTTTATTGTATCGGATGTACAAAGCTGCGTCCTCTTCCTTTGCATCGTAAACTTTTGTAAGCTTTTCAACTGGTTTCAAGTCCGGACCATAAACCTCAGCATACATGGCCGTCTTTTTATCCTTTTTCTGCTTCCAAAAGATCATTATAACATCATCAAAAACAGCCTCACCATAATACGTCTTATCAGCATATGTTTTTGATTTGGATGCCTCTGACTTAAATCCTGTGATGATTCGATCCTTTACAGGCTTCATGGTTTCCTTGTCATAAGCCACGATTCGAACACTTGAGTTCTTGTTCTTGGCGCTGTAAGACATATTAGTATACTTTGCATAAACATACTCTGCATTGGATCCGATGAACTCACTGAAAAAACCAAAATTCTTGTTGTCACAAACAATAGGTTTTGACCAATCAATGTCGATTTCCTGCGTATAGAACACTTTCGTGACTAGCAACAACATGCAAAGGGCGAGGACTCTTTTCATAATTCAATTGGTTTAGTTAAGATTACTTTTCGTGCCAAATATAACAAACTGCACAACGAATAAAAAAAATTATCCAGAATCCATTCGCCAGTCTCCAAAATGAACTATACAGCGACTAAGCCCGCATAGGTCGTTGTACAACTGCGGCCAAACGAAGCAGAGTATGCCTTTATGCCATCAACAATTAAGATGAAACAGGAGCCAATGGGCGGTAAACTTTACTTACTTCACCTCGAACACCACACGAACAATTTGATCCATTTGATACGGATGAGCTTGCCAAGCAAACGTTCGAAAATAGAATGAATCAACATCCGAGTGTATCCATTGCCACTTGTACATCTTCATAGGCTTGGAATTATACGCTGGAAAGTCGTTGACAGTGGAGAGTTTCATGATGCCGGTCTTTCGACCCACTTGAACGTAATCAAATCGTGTATCCATAGGCAAATTGCTATTCCTGTGATTTGAACTATCGCCTTTGTGTTGCAAGTAATCGCGATAGACCACAATAAAATCATCCTTTGTAGCGATCACACCCACATTGATTTCATTGCGCGTCACGTTCTTATCTTCTACAGCGAGCACATTAGTTTGAACAATCTGCTCATGATTTTGGCAATTAATAAAAAGTAACTTGCTTGTGGTCAAGTGTGATGCAATAACTTGTCTCCTTCTTCCAACTACCTGAAAATTGGACTGTGCAACACATAAAAACTGCTCTTCAGCATCGCCTTTCACATGGAGCAAGAGATAATCAGAAAGTCTTTCTAGAGCATCCTTGGAGTCCACAGATTTGTAAAGCGCTTGTCCTCTGTAAGACAAACGCAATTTTTCCTCTTCGATCAATGCGATTTCGACTGATCTGTCTGTTGGGTTGCCATACACATCTATCGCATAATTAAATATCCCATCTATCGTGATGCCATTGTATTTATTCGAATAGATTCCGTAAAGATATATTTCGGTCTCTGTTTTTAATAATTCAACATCTAAAATATGATGCTCGCCGACGGCCTTGATCGGTTTACGTTGCATCGATCCATCTTTTAAATTCAGTGTGATAAATTGGTAGGCCCATTTTCTGGGTCTATCGGGCTTTGGCCTCGAACCATAGTTGACCAGGTTAGCAATCAGACTGATCCGAGTTGAATCAAAGTCAACCACCTTAAATACCCATTCACCATTGTCATTCAAATGTTGGTCATTCGATCCTGAAGGTATATCGTTATTTAAGGTTATCTTAAATTCCCGCATGTTACCCTTGACCAATGAAGTTAAATTAATTACTCCGGTGCTTCTAGTCTCTTCCATATAAGACAGCAGTATACCACCACTGCCGTCTCTGGCATTGGCAGTAAATTCCGTCCAATAATATTTCTTAGGGACTCTACAAAACAGCCTCTCACTGCCTATTTCCTTTAGTTCTTCATTAAATGTCCTAACCGAATATTTAATGTATCGACCTTTCCTTTCATGCCAAACATAATTGATCTCATGGTTCCCAAAGCTCGCTGCTCTATACCATTTTCTCAGATGTTCCTTTCTAACTTCCTTGGTGCTGTTAGAATCTTTCAGCGCCACCTCATGCGCTGCTTTCAACGTTTCTTTGTCCAGTGCAACCAAGTGTTGTTTCTTCTGACGATAGGGGAAATTAAAGGTGGGAACGTACACCAATAATTCGTACACATATTTATCATTGGATCCCACGATTCCCGCATGGATTCCATTTAAACTACTCTGGTGTTTATAAAACTCCGATATCTTAATCTCTCCTGATTGGGCGAACGAAGAGCACAGCCATAACAAGCAAAAAACGCCTAACGCTAATCTTTTCATGATCAATTTATATCAAACAAAAAATCGTTGTGAGGATATCTTGTAATGTGTATCTGTCGAATGTGCTCGTACAACACTTCACGCAAATGATCGATGTGCTCGCGCTTTACCGCCGAAATAAATGCAACATTCTTTGCATTCAACTTCGCCATCCAGGTGCGCTGATATTCTTCCAAGGTAATGTGCTCTTTCCCGGGCGGTGTCAAATCATCGGGGTCGCGCTCTACATGCCGATAAGCATCAATTTTATTGAAAACCACTACCGTTGGTTTATCCGCAACACCCAATTCCTGCAGGGTTTGATTCACAACTTGATAATGCTCCTCGAATTGGGGATGTGAAATATCTACCACATGGACCAACAGATCCGCTTCGCGCGTTTCATCCAAAGTGGACTTGAACGACTCTATCAATTGATGAGGAAGTTTGCGAATAAAACCGACTGTATCGGTCAATAAGAACGGCAAATTCTGAATGACCACTTTGCGCACGGTAGTATCAAGGGTGGCAAATAATTTATTCTCCGCAAACACATCGCTCTTTGACATCAAATTCATGATGGTTGACTTTCCCACATTGGTGTATCCTACCAAAGCCACACGCACCATCGCCCCTCTATTGCTTCGCTGAGTGGCCATCTGTTTATCGATCTCCTTCAACTGCTCTTTGAGAAACGCAATTCGATCCCGAACGATCCTTCGGTCTGTCTCAATTTCTTGTTCTCCTGGTCCACGCATACCAATACCGCCACGCTGTTTCTCAAGGTGACTCCAAAGCCTTGTCAATCGAGGCAATAAATATTGGTATTGTGCCAACTCAACTTGTTTCTTCGCATGAGCAGTACGTGCCCGTGAAGCGAAAATGTCCAGGATCAAATTATTGCGATCCAAAATCTTGGTACCCTTGTCCTTGAAAACGCCTTCTAAATTGCGCAATTGTGAAGGAGCCAATTCGTCATCGAAAATGACCATGCTCGGCTTATGTTCATCCACATATGCGACAATTTCCTGCAACTTTCCGCTACCCACAAAAGTGCGTGTGTCTGGACGATCCAGCTGCTGGGTAAAACGTCTCAGGCAACGCGCATGAGCAGTTTCGGCTAGAAAAGCCAATTCATCAAGATATTCCTCTAATTGTTCGCGACTCTGATCACGGGTCACCAAACCCACCAGAACACATGTCTCTTGTTCCTTCTGAGTCGAATGTACTTTTTTCTCTATCACCTTACAATTCCAACAATTATTTGCGCAATGTCATAACGTATTCCGCCAAGCGATCTATCGCGGCCTGGTCCAATACATTTTTCATAGGAGGCATGGTGCCTTTGCCGTTAGCAATTTGCAACTTCACCTCATCCAAAGAAAGTGTACTCACAGAAAGATCTTTGGAACCAGCATATTGCATGCTGCCGTCGGTGCCATGGCATATCCCACACTTCACTCCATAAAGCTTTTTTACTTCTTCGGCACTCATTGGAGCTCCAGAAGTTGGCGGCCCCGAATCTCCACCGCAACCCCAATATAAAGCTGCTGCTAAAAGGGCGGTTAGAACCAACCTCTGCCCGCCCCTACTTCTCTGAATGGCCATGGAATACTAATTAAAATAAGGATTAATGCAATGAGATACCCGTAAAATATTCTGCGGTGTTTGGTGGCTTCATCGGCTGCACGCTTGCCTTTAGAATATCCTATGGTCAAGATAACTATGGCCAGAATCATCATGGCCAGATGTTCTACAACGTAAAAACGTGCGACTGCATTTTTCATCACATCTCCTGCAGCGCGGAAAGCGGAGACCGTAGGACTAACGAAATAAAGCAATAGCCCTAAAACCAATTGAGAATGCATAACGATTAAAGCAAACAATGCAAACTTGGGACCGCCTTCTTTCATTGGGCGTTTCATGCGGACGCCAGAGTCAATAATTGCTGCGACTAAAAAAATCAAACCCAACCAACGAAGGGCTGAGTGGGCATGTAACAAACCTGTATGCATATTCTTGTGGTATTTTGAGTTGAATGCTCAAAGCTACGTATTTTCACCCCATGAATAAAATATTGTACAACGTTACATGCAGTGTGGACGAAAACATTCACGAGGAATGGTTAGATTGGATGAAGTTTGTTCATATACCAGATGTAATGCGCACGGGACTATTCATTGAAAACAAGATTTGTAGAATCAAAGAATATGAAGAAAACGGTATCACGTATGCCGTACAATACACCTGCAGAAATCGCTCCGACTACGAGAAGTATCAGCGAGAATTTGCCCCGACACTACAGGAACAGCACCTTCAAAAATACGGGGAAAAAGTTGTTGCCTTTCGCACTGTGTTGGAAATCATTCACGAAGTAAGATCTCCTTTTGTAGACGTTAGTCCCAATTGATCTGTTTTAGGCGGGAAATCACCCTATTCGCTCATGCGAACCGAGTTGTTGGCCTCGTCAGACTCTTCTATCTGATTGGCCTGATCCAGGCGTAATTCCATCGTACCCACACCCTTTTGCCACCACACTCCTGGTAAAAAAATCCGCACAATTTCGCTTTTTCTCGGCCCTATGCCTGGAACCAAAGCCTGACGAACAAATCGATCTTCACCCTCCTCGGTTTTGATTTGCATTTCACAATAGACGTTCGTTGGAATACTATGTGTATTGCCGTTGTTCTTTACCTCCATCAATACATATCCGCCCTCATCAGATTCATTGTCAGTGAATACATTCATATCCAATTCACCCGCATTGGCCCCCACAAATTGTAAATCGACATACTTCGCAGGACTGTAAATCTGTTTTGTTTGGGTGGTATCAAATACTGGCTTCAATAGATAATAATCATCGGAATATTCGTCTGGAAGGCATGCGAGTTCATATAACGCGATGTAATCCATTATCATCACCTTTGCTTCGTTGCGCCACGAACTGACTTCAAACTTTTTTGCATCGGCCTCTGCAAACATCAAAAACACATTGCATGGTTCGGTTTCCATGATCGTTTGTGATGCGATCAGCATGGCAATCCAATACCCAACCTCGTGTTGTATCAGTACATCCTGAACTCCTGACAAAATAGTTAGGGCCAACCTTTGATCCGAATAGTCAGCCATGGCAAAGACATACGCGATGACCATCCTTTCGGTATTTCCAACTCCAAGACGCACAAATTCTTTGCTCAGCGCCTCCCACTTATTTTCAACCATCCATTGACGAAAAAGCGCCACGTCCCCCGCATATTGCCGCGCAACTGCTTGAAGGG
>JBDKJN010000297.1:0-3155 GCA_039796595.1 Bacteroidota bacterium | reverse complement strand
GATCCGAGAAATTTTTCATCAATATCTCTGTGCCATAATAAATCGATGGCGTACCGCGAAGTGTGTACATCAATGCCATGGCCATTTTCCATTTTTTGATATCCTCACCCAAGACACTATAAATACGACTAAGGTCATGGTTATCGAGGAATGTAACATTGGCATAGGGGTCAGCATAGAGTAGGTCATGACCAAGTGTTAATTCGATTCTCCGGAAGCCTTCTTCCCAGCCGAAGTTTTCGTTTAGTCCTTTGGTGATGGCGTAATACAGTTGGAAGTCAGTGACACCATGTAGTTGTGAATCAAATTGTGGATTGGTTGTATTCTTTTCAGTGAACCAAGCTTGTACTGGAGAGCCTTGCACCCAGGTTTCCCCAAACATCACAAAATCGGGATACTCTCGTCGAATGGCATCGTTGCATTGACTCATGAAAATTTGGTCTGGATAAGCGTACGTGTCAATACGAAACGCATCAATACCGGCGTATTCAATCCACCAGATGCAATGCTGTATGAGGTAACGAGCGAGTGTCGGGGCTTGCTGATTTAGGTCAGGCATGTGATGATCGAACCATGCATCACTCATGATTTTTTTATCTGCTTCGCTGGCATAGGGATCCATGAGTGTTTCAGCGCGATAATTGGTGCGTGTGAATTGTGGGAACCAGTGTACCCATGAGCTATCTGGAAGATTTTTGTAGAGATGGTGTTCGTTGCCCCAATGGTTGAATACGGCATCCCAAATCACTTTCATTTGTTTGTTGTGGCAATCATTGACCAACTTTTTATAAAGTGCATTGTTACCTAACCGCGGGTCAACACGATACAAATCAGTGAAGGCATACCCGTGGTAACTCTCTTTTGGTTGATTGTTTTCAAGTACTGGGTTGATCCATATAGCTGTAGTGCCTAATTCGCTGATATAATCGAGGTGATTGATAATTCCTTGAAGATCGCCACCATGCCGTGTTTTTAATCCTTTACGATCTACCTGCATTTCATTGAGCCCCCTAATAGAGTCATTGGTTAGGTCTCCATTTGAAAAGCGGTCTGGGAAAACGAGATAAATTAAATCGGAAGGCGAGATGCCATGTTTAGCCTCTTTGTTTTTCTGGCCTAACGCATAAGAATATTGAATGATTTTTTTCTTCGGACCTTTAAATTCAAATTGGATGTTACCTGCTGGTTGGTTTTTGCCAATGTCAATGGTTACAAATAAATAATAGGGATTACTTGGTCGGGAGATTTTGGTGATTTTTGTATCACTAGCCTGTAAGCTAATTTCAAATTGCTGAATATTAGGTCCTTGGAATAATAATTCAACGGTGTTGTTTTCCATTCCAACCCACCAATTCGGCGGATCTACACGGTTGAAGGGCTGGGAATTTCCCTTGGTCAACGACTTCATTTGGCAACTAACCAAGAGAAGAGCCAGAAGAAGAAGATTGGAGGTTATTCGGAGTGGTGTTGAAAAATTCATATCAATTTTGTGTATAGTACAAATGTATATACCTTTGAGAAAGTGTTAACTTTACACCAAGGTAATAACTAAACAAAACAACAACTTTTTAATCACATGAGAAAAATTTACTTAAGTATGCTCGCTTTGGCTGCCGGATTGGTGGCTCAGGCACAGACGGATGTTACTTTTAATGTGGATATGAACAATGTGACGGTGAGTCCAATGGGCGTCCATATTGCAGGTAATCTTGAGGACATCAATTACGATGGCACTCCAGAGAATGATGCGTATGTCAACTGGGATCCAGACTCATTGGCATTGAGTGACGATGATTTGGATGGAGTTTACAGCATCTCTATGCAGCTTCAACCTGGTCGTTACGAATTCAAGTTCATCAACGGCAATGATTGGCCGATGGAAGAAGATGTTCCTTCAACTTGTCAGGTTGAAGTTACGGGCAACTCGAACCGCCAAATTATGGTAGGCACCGATGCGATTGATTTTAACGTATGTTTTGCAGAATGTGCAGCGTGCGGTGAAAACGCGGTACGTTTCCGTGTTGACATGACAACACAACCTGCGGTTAACCCTGTTGGTGTGCACGTTGCAGGTAACTTCCAAAATCCTTTTGCTGACGGTGATGGCGTTGGAGACTGGGAAGCAGGAAATTCACCACTTCAGGATTGGGATGGTAACGGTATTTGGGAAGGAGTATTTTCCATTGGTCAGATGACATCTATTGAGTACAAATTCATCAATGGAAATAACTGGGCTAATCCAAACGAAAACGTTAGTGGTCCTTGTGGTCCGGGCAACGGCAATCGCATTGCTACTATTGAAGCTACGAATACTCCTCTGCCAATTGTGTGTTGGAGTTCTTGCGATCCTTGCACTCAGCCTACTATGGTAACTTTCCGCGTTGGGATGGTGAATGAGGCTGTTTCGCCAAATGGCGTTCACATTGCTGGTGACTTCCAAGGATGGAGCCCTGGTGATCCAGCTGGTGAGTTGTTTGACCTCGATGGAGACATGATTTATGAAGTTACACTTCCTGTGGCTCCTGGGCCTATCAATTTTAAGTTTGTTAATGGAAATGCATGGGATGGCGCTAACAATTCAAATGAATCTTTGCCAGCAGAATGTAATGTGTCAGGAAATCGTCAGTTGGTAATTGAAGGTGAAACCATGATTGCTCAATATTGCTACAATCAGTGTACAGAAATTTGTGTCGCTAATCCAGATCCAGCACCGATAACTTTCCGAGTTAACATGAGTGATGCACTTGGAAACTCAATTGCTTCAACTGATGGTGTTTATTTGATCGGTAACTTTACCAATCCTCAATGGCAGGGTGGTGCGATTCAAATGATGAATACCAGCGGTAACATTTATGAAGCAACAGCAACGGTTTCTGGTGCCGCGCAATTCCAATATAAATTCGTAAATGGTTTGGTGACCAATCCGGCTAATGAAGAAGGTGCCGGTATTGAGGATTGTGGTATTGCCAACGGTATTGGTGGATTTAATCGTGTGCATGATCGCAGCGGAGAAGCCGAAACTTTGCCTATGGTTTGCTTCAATGCATGTGTTGATTGTCAGGTTTCTGTGGATGAAGTTAGTTTCTTAAACGGCCTGAATATTTACCCAAATCCGGCGGATGCTCAATTGAATGTGAATCTAGTTACTTCAAATG
>JBDKJN010000296.1:0-8594 GCA_039796595.1 Bacteroidota bacterium | reverse complement strand
CAGCTGAGCTACTTCCGCCTGTTGAAATGATTCTGGTAAAATGTGGGGACGATAGGATTCGAACCTATGAAGTCGAAGACAACAGATTTACAGTCTGTCCCATTTGGCCGCTCTGGAACATCCCCCTATTGATACAAGGAATCGCTTGAATCAATATTTTTCGTCAAAGAACTTGGCTCTTTTGAGAGCCGGTGGAGGGATTCGAACCCCCGACCAGCTGATTACAAATCAGCTGCTCTGGCCAGCTGAGCTACACCGGCAGTTACAATCAGGTATTTCAAAGAACTAACGCAAAAAAAAGCGCCCCACTGTTTCTAACGGGGGCGCAAATGTACTTAATTTTTTTCTTGTCGCAAGTTTCTTTGAAAAAAAATTCAATTATTTTTCTTTGTGCTTGCCGATTTGCCGTCTAAGTGCCTCAACTGCAGTGTCTGTGGCCTCTTCAAAAGTCTTGCATTGTTTGCTCGCAAACAACTCTCTTCCGGGTACGGAAAGCTTAATCTCGGCTATTTTATTCTCGTTGACGTCGCTTTTGTCCAATCGCAAAAAAACCTGACCGCTAATAATGCGATCGTGAAAGGTGGTCAATTTGCTTAGTTTTTCTTCAATAAAACGGATCAATTTTACATCTGCATCAAAATGAATGCTCTGAACTTGAATTTGCATAATGCTTAAATTTTTAAGGGTTCTACTTTTATGATCTGTTACGCGGATGCAGCTGTTCGTGCACCTGCTTGAGCTTTTCTATGTTATTGTGTGTATACACCTGCGTGGCTGCCAAACTACTGTGGCCCAACAACTCCTTGATGACATTTAAATCTGCGCCATTGTTCAACATATGGGTAGCAAACGTATGCCGAAGGACATGTGGACTCCGCTTCTTGGCTGTGGTCACCTCCGAAAGGTACAAACGAACAATTTTATATACAAAGCTTTTCGTTATTTTTTTATTGGTCCCCGTTACGAGGATTGTACCAGAATTTGTTTCACCGAATAGCTTTTTCCTTTCGTCTACATAATCGTCGATTTCAGCCAAAATTTCACGAGACAAAGGAATGAAGTGCGTTTTCTCTCGCTTTCCAACAACTTTGATCTGACCCAAACGACGGTCAATCGAGGCGTCACTTACACCCAATAGCTCCGCCTGCCGCATCCCTGTTTCGTACAAAAGGCGAACAACCAAACGGGCCGTGCGTTCTTCAAAATCTACTGATTTGGTGTCAAATTGAAAGCGCTCCATGGCACTTTCTTCAATAAAGGTCGGTAATTGTTGCTTTTTCTTGGGGCGAGGTAAACTCCTGGCTGGATTGTCAGCCCTGATCTGACGCTTCTGTAAGAAGGTAAAATAGGCCCGCAATGTGCTTATTTTTCTGTGAACACTGGTAGAGGCGTAATTGTGTTCTACCATATCCGAAACCCAAGTCCGCAACATACTGGCTTGAGCGACATCTGTAGTGATTGAATAGTGCTGGGCCAAAAAGGCCTCGAATTGGATCAAATCATTGAGGTAATTCGAAACGGTATGCGGCGAATATCTCCGCTCTGTAGCTAGGTATGTTTCGAATGCTTGAATCATGTCAACAAAAAAGGGCAATTCATCGTGAATACGACAAATCGCCCTTCTATATTTTCAACAGTCGGCTGTTTTAACCTTTATTCGCAAAGGTCAAATGAAAACCGAGGCTTATTGCTCAGTTGAGTGCATCTTCGCTACGTAGATCGCATGTTTGATCTCTTCGCGACGACGAACGCTTGGCTTAGTGAAAGCCTGTCTTGAGCGCAACTCACGGATAACACCGGTCTTTTCAAATTTTTTCTTGAACTTCTTCAAACAACGATCGATGTTTTCGCCTTCTTTAACTGGAATGATCAACATGTGTATTAATTCTTTTGAATGTTTTTTCTTATTTAGGGGCGCAAATATAGCGACTTTCTTTTTACCTACAAGGACTATTTCAAAATTTCTCTGGAAATCACCAGTTTTTGAATCTCTGAGGTGCCTTCGCCAATCGTGCAAAGCTTGCTATCGCGGTAAAATTTCTCCACCGGGAAATCCTTGGTATAGCCATAGCCACCAAAAATCTGTACAGCCTCAGTAGCCACTCGTACGCTGACTTCACTGGCGTAATATTTCGCCATGGCAGACTCTTTTGTTACTTTTTGCTTGCGGTTTTTTAAATCAGCAGCTTGATACAATAGCATTTCGGCAGCGTCAATTTCAGTTGCCATATCGGCCAATTTAAATGCGATAGCCTGAAATTGTGAAATCGGCTGTCCGAATTGTTCGCGCTGTTTGCTATAGGCAACACTGGCTTTTAAAGCCCCACGAGCTATTCCCAGGGATAGAGCTCCGATTGAAATGCGTCCGCCATCAAGAATTTTCATAGCTTGAACAAAGCCATCTCCAATTTTACCCAAAATTTGATCTTTGTGTACACGGCAATTATCAAAAATTAATTCGGCCGTCTCACTAGCGCGCATTCCCAATTTGTTTTCTTTTTTACCACCACTGAATCCGGGCGTGCCGCGTTCAATGACAAAAGCTGTAATGCCCGCTGAATCTAACAATTCACCTGTGCGAACCAAAACCACAGCAACTTCTCCGCTAATACCATGTGTGATCCAGTTCTTTGTTCCATTGATCACCCAATAATCGCCATCTTGTACTGCAGTGCACTTCATGCGCATGGCATCACTTCCTGTATTTGCTTCAGTCAAACCCCAGGCGCCTATCCATTCACCACTAGCGAGGCGGGGTAAATATTTCTTCTTCTGTTCTTCATTGCCAAACTCGAGGATGTGGTTGGTGCAAAGTGAGTTATGGGCGGCAGTCGAAAGACCGACGGATCCACAAACTTGTGAAATCTCATCAATCACTGCGATGTATTCAAAATAGCTGAGGCCTGAACCGCCATACTCTTGTGGTACCAAAACACCCATCAATCCAAGTTCACCCATTTTACGGAAAACTTCTCTAGGAAACTCTTGGCTTTCGTCCCATGTCATAACATGTGGTCTGATTTCCTTTTCTGCAAAATCACGCACCATCTGCGCGATCATCTTGTGGTTTTCACCGAATTCAAAGTTCATTGCTTTGTTGTTTGTAGCTAAATTTAGAATTGAGCAAAGGTAAAGATTTGATCACTGATTTTCTCGAGTCTTTCTCTTCCTTTTAAAAACTCCAACTCACAAAGGAAATTATAACCCATGACTTTGCCTCCGGCCATTTCTACCAATTTACCTGCTGCCTCGGCAGTGCCTCCGGTCGCCAATAAATCATCGTGAATCAAAATACGCTGGCCCGCTTGAATGGCTGTCTTGTGTACTTCAATCGTGGCGTTACCGTATTCCAATTCATAGTCGATGCTATAGCGATCTCGGGGTAATTTGTTCTTTTTGCGAATCAATATGAATGGAATACCTAAACGCATGGCCAACGGCATTCCTAATATGAAACCACGACTTTCTAAGCCTGCGATGGCATCAGGTTTGTCAGAGGTGTACATGCCCGACATCACATTTACGATGTCATTGCTTAAACGGGCGTTTTCAAATATGGTAGATACATCTTTGAAGAGAATACCTGGCTTTGGATAATCAGGTACATCAACGATAATGTCCTTTATTCGTTTTTCTAATTGTGTCATTCTATTCTCAAATATGGTGTGATCTTGGACAGCGTAATTGCATCCAATAATTTAACGTGTTCTAAGGTTTGCAAAGATGGATATAACCCATGCATTTCGCGATAAGCAATAATCGATTTCGCTTGTGATTTGTTCAAATAGGGGTGACTCGCCAATTCCATCGCCTCGCAGGTGTTGATGTTGATTCTTCGAATGGAAGCTGATCGACAATGGAATTGTGTGCCACTTGTATCGAATACTATTGGATCAATTTTGTAAATCTCGCGCAATTGCCCTATGGAATGAAATCCGCCTAATTTTTCTCGATAGGATATAATCTTTTTGGCTGTATACGGACCAATGCCCCGGACGCTTATCCATTGCAGGGAATCAGCGATATTGATGTCTAATTCGGTTGCATAATTTGGCTTTTTCCATTTATATGGAACCTCTTGATCGACATATTCGGTATTGGCGCTCTCTGAGGGACACATGAGTTCTGCATTGTCGAATTCGTTTTCACTTTCGCTGCGGTTATCGGGGGTGTAAAAATTATTGCCGTTTTCGGCCGAGGCAAATCGCTGATAAACGGCATGCAGAGAGTCCACCGTATGGTGTGATAGTTGGGACTCCATGTCTGGAGGTACCATTAATCGGCGATGGACTGCATGGCCAATTGTAATGAGTAAAAGAAGAATTCCAAGGGTCAGAATTCCTTTTTGTTCTTTGGGATGAAAATCGAAGAGAGTGTTGAGAAGGTTACGCATTTTAGAAGGTGATGAAGTGTTATTTATACCTCGTGATCCGCTTTTCTTTCAGGTCAAGCAAATAGGTTTTTAAATCATCGCGGACTTCCTTGCGCATAATAAATAATCCGATAATATTGGGAAAGGCCATGCCCAAAATCATCATATCGGAGAATTCAACAACAGACCCTAAACTGCTCACTGTGCCAAGGACGGTGCAGAAAACGAATAAGACGTTAAAGCTTTGTTTGATCCAATAATTTTCACCAAACAAATAGGCCCAACATTTCATACCGTAGTAACTCCAACTAATCATAGTAGCAAAGGCAAACATCAGGATACAACCGAGTAACACCCAATCAAACCATGGGAACATGGATTTGAATGCAGCGTTGGTGAGTGCCGAGCCGGTTAAGATTCCGGGCTCCGCAGCATATCCCGTGAATACTAAAACGAGTGCAGTCATGGTGCAGACAACCACGGTGTCAATAAAAGGTTCGAGCAGTGATACCAGTCCTTCGCTTACTGGCCGCTCTGTTTTACTCGCACTATGCGCAATGCTTGCTGATCCGATACCTGCTTCATTACTAAAGCCTGCTCGGCGAAACCCCATCATCATTACACCTATGAAGCCTCCCTTTGCTGCATCTGCGTTAAAGGCGCCATTATATATCATCGCGCATGCGTCGCCAATGTTTCCAATATTTGCTCCAATGATAATGATTGCAAACAAACAATATATCACCACCGCGAATGGTATGAGTTTATCGGAAACTTTAGCGATGCTCTTGATTCCTCCTATGATGACCATTCCAACCAAGATGGCAATGCCAATGCCAAACCATAACGATGGAACCTGTTTGCCCAAAGTGGCCTGCACTTGAGCAAATGCCTGATTGGCTTGTATCATATTTCCTCCTCCTAAAGAGCCTCCTACACACATTATTGCAAAAAGGATGGCCAACAGTCGACCGGTTTTTGGCCAGTTGCGAAGCGCAAGTCCTTTGGACAAGTAATACATTGGACCACCGCTTACCTCGCCATCCGCTTGAACATTCCGATATTTTACGCCAAGTGTACATTCGATGAACTTACTGCTCATGCCAAAGAAGCCGGCAACAATCATCCATAACGTAGCTCCGGGACCACCAACAGCGATGGCAACTGCTACGAGCGAAATATTGCCCAGCCCAAGCGTGCCACTTAAGGCCGCGGTGAGTGCCTGAAATTGCGATACTTCTCCATGATCATCTGGTCGTGCGTAGCGACCAAGTGTTAAGTCGATACTATGGCGAAATCCTCGGATATTGATGAATCGAAAGTAAAAAGTGAAATAGATCGCGGCTACAATCAAGAGCACGACAACCAACCATATGTTCTGCTTTACTGGTGTTCCATTGGGGTGTAAGAGGGGAGAGCCTTGATCGTCAAAGACGCGAGGATCATAAATGCCAATCGCTTCAAAAGGATCCCAGAGCAAAACTTTATATAAAAAGTTGACCAATGGAGTGAAAGCGTTGTTCAGTTTTTCTTGTACCGATTGTGCTTGAATAGTGATAGCGAGTGTCTCAGAATATCCTGATTTATGATGAATTGTAACGCGGTGTTCTAAACCTTCTTGAAGTCCATTGCAAATGGTGGATTGTTGCCCTCCTTGTTTGGCCTCCCATTGAATGAGGTTAAAACTCCCCTCAACTAATTTTAACTCGATGCTGCCATCACCGGGGTCAGCTGTTGGATTAGATACAACACATTGTGTTTGACACTCAGAGCGGAATGACAAAGACAACAAAATCGTTAAAAGGAGAAGTACTTTATTCAATGATTTTACCATCACGCATGACTAGTTTTCGATCAGACATTTGAGCCAATTCTTCATTGTGTGTAACGATGACGAAGGTTTGGTTGAATTGTTCACGAAGGGTAAAAAATAGTTTATGTAACTCCTTGCTATTTGCTGAATCCAGATTACCAGAAGGTTCGTCTGCGAAGATGACATCCGGTCGATTCATCAATGCACGAGCCACAGCAACTCGTTGTTGTTCCCCGCCACTTAAATGGGCTGGTTTGTGTTCGGTGCGATGACCGAGACCAAGAAACTCAAGCAATTCATGTGCGCGATCTTTGGCATTCTTCTCAGATTGGCCCGCAATAAAAGCTGGAATACATACATTTTCAATTGCTGAAAACTCGGGTAGCAAATTGTGAAATTGAAAAATAAATCCAATGTGCTTGTTGCGAAAAGCGGCCAATTGGCGAGTAGATAGTTTCTGTAAATCTTGGTTGTTGATTGAAAAACTACCTGTGTCGGGTCTATCCAAAGTGCCCAGAATATGAAGCAATGTGCTTTTGCCCGCTCCTGATGCGCCGACAATTGATACAATCTCGCCTTGAGCGATACGCAGGTCTACTCCTTTTAGGACCTTAATGTCATCGTAACTTTTTGATATTCCACTGGCTTCTATCATACGTCAATTCATTCAGATGAAGCGCAAGTAACGGTAAAATCACGTGGAATACTAATTCGTGGATAAATTGGGAATATCTCTTGAATTGGAGGGCATCATCGAACAAGGTTGACGTGTCCTTTGAAAACGCGCTCACTGTCGCTATTCTTCAATTGTACGACAATTCGCCAGTTGTATGCTTCGTCTTTGCCATAATATTCTCCGTCACGAACATCGCCGGTCCAGGCCATAGTCGGATCATTTGTTTCAAAAATTACGACGCCCCAACGATTGAATATTTCGAATTTATAGCTTTCGATGAATGGAATACCACTGAGTTGTGGCAAGAAAACTTCGTTGATTCCATCTCCATCAGGTGTAAATGTATTTGGAACAAAAACCTGGAAAATATCTTCGACAACAACAACTTCTTGTCGACTGGACTCACATCCGTGTTCGTTGGTCACAGTTAAGGTTACTGGCCACAATCCAGCTTGTGGATAGGTATGGCGAATGATAGGAATTCCATAACGAATGTCACCATCACCGAAATTCCATTCCCATGTATGAGCATCAAAGCTATTGTCAATGAAGAGGAATGTTGGATCCCAGATATTCGTTTCATCTGGACTAGATTGGAAATTGGCCACGGGCAAGTTAAAGGCGGTGATATATTCCTCAATCACCAAAGTATCTACGCAACCCTCGTCTGTTGTTGCGATCAAGGAGATATCGTAGGTTCCTGGATCAGTATACGTATGATTGGGTTGAGCGGCCGATGTTGTAGTGCCATCTCCCAGATCCCAGATGTAGTTGTCTGCTCCTGTGCTAATATTTTCAAAGGCAACATCCAATGAAACACATCCTTCAAGTGGACTCGCACCCAAGCCCAGGACTGGTAGAGGGTGAATGGTATAAGTAGATTGAGCTGTTGAAACACAACCATATGCGTTGTTGGCGATCAATTCGACATCGAATTCACCAACTTCGGTGAATTGGAATGTCATATTGTTATTGTCGTCCATGTATTCATTGTTGACATACCACTCATAGTCGGTTGCATACAATGAAGCATTAAGTGCGTCAATCGACTGAGGGAAATAACAACTTTCGAATGAACTCAATACAAATGCTGCGGTTGGTTGCGGTGCAACAATGATATTTAATTCAAACGTGTCTGCACACAATTGCAAGTCTTGAGCAATCATCTGAACAGTGACCAGTTCGGCATTGGCAGATGTGTTGATATAGGTATGACAATCTTCTGGTGATCCGGAGGTATTGCCATCACCATAGTCCCAAGTGTAGAAAACACCTGCATTGGTAGTATTCGAAAAGCAAACCTCATATGGGCTGCAACCCAATTGAGCAGGAACAGTGAATGATGCTGTTGGTCCTGGGAATACTGTGAATGGATGTGTGACTGTGGCAGAGCACAAATTGTCATTGACACCTGTCATGGTTACTACATAGTTGTCACCAGCGATGTACTCATGCGTTGGCGACGAAACTTCAGAAGTTGTGCCATCACCGAAGTCCCAATAAATTTCAACAGCACTGCCTATTTCAGGAATAAAAGTCACCAAATTGTTGGTGCAAATATTTGGTACATTGGTAGAGAAGTCAATTTCTGGTGAGTCAAATACGGTGATGGTGACTTGAGCGGTATCGTAACTGCAACCGTTATCTACATATTGGTAGATGGTGTATTCACCGACTGGATAAATCTGGGTTGGGTTATCATTAGCAGTAAATGTACTGTTGCCTAGATTGTA
>JBDKJN010000295.1:0-2996 GCA_039796595.1 Bacteroidota bacterium | reverse complement strand
GCATAACGTTGCTTATTTATTGGCCACGGATTGAAGGTGTGGCGCCCTTATTCCATTATTTCGATGAAATAAATTCATCCAACTCATCCGAAGAACTTGAGAATTTGAATACTTCGTTGATCAAATAGTAATTGCCTTTGTCGCTGCAGTAATCATAAGCATATTTGGCAAACTCCAGTTTCGAATCTTCAAAAGTGAAGGTGTTACATAAATCTTTGATTTGTTCAGCTGATAGGCAATTCGCCTTGGCTATGGTTTTGGCCGTGCTCAATTTTTGGTCTTCAAATGTTTTACCAGCAATTGTTGTTTTCGCCTTGGTAAAATCACTTGAACTCATTGGTATAGTACAACCAGCTACAGCTCCTACCACTACCACTTCTTCACGTATCTCGGGCTTTGGCTTTGGCGCAGGTGCAGGCGCAGGTTTCGTTGGAGTAGTCGGTTTAACTGCCGTCGACGGTTTTGTTGGTGCTGTCGTTCCTGAAGTTGTGGTACGGGTAGTAGTTGTTGTTTTTGTACTACTCTCGTTCACATTCATATCAAGGTTGACATCATCTCCGGTCGTCGTTTCTTCTACCTTGAAATTGACTCCCATATTCACTCCACCTACATTTACTCCCATAGATACATTTTCTGTATTGGTTGTTGCTGGTTTTGAAGTTGTAGTAGAGTTGGTAGTGGTCGTTGTGGTTGTCGCTCCAACCTGGGTTTTCACCTTTACCTCTTCCATGTCAGGCGCATTCAGGCTTATTTCCATATCAATGTTCTCACCTTCTTGTTGTTGAGTACCAACTTGCGTGTTTGTCTTAACAGCTACATCTGTTGGCTCGTTATGTACGTCTGAGATGCGCTTCACATCTTCATTTACTGCGGTGGATGTCTCAGTCGCCGTTGAACCGCTCACTGGTGACTCGCCATGGTATCGTAGGACGTATTCCCCTTTTTTGTTTTTCTTCACCACATAAGTCACCTCCAATCCTTTTTGCACGGCAAAATTGTTATTGGCGAAGTCGGGAAGTTTGGAATCTTCAAAATCGATACGTGCTTGGTAGTAATCCGCTGTAAGTCCCTTGACTTTTACATTGGACTGCGGCTGATCATTTTGTTGCTCGCTATTGAGATAAAGGGTGAATTTTTCTCCCAGTTCTGAATAAACTACGGCATTAGCGGTTTGTGCTTGCGCTTGAACCTGTAACAAAAGAGCCGTAAGTAAGGAGAGTGTAAAGATTTTTTTCATTTTCAAAAGGTTTTGTAAATTGTGTCATTAAGCCCAAGGCCAATGGCGTGCCAAAATTATCGCAAAAGCGTGCTTTTTGGCTAATTGTCAAAAGGGAAGGCTAAAATACGTTGATAATCAGTAGCGCATCGCTATTTTTATGTATGTGCCATTGAGATCAATTTCATCGGATTCATATACAGGAGCATTCCTTGTGACTTAGTCGGCCGGAAAGACGTTTTGGCGTTACTTTTGGCTCCAGATATGAGTCAAACCAAAAAAATTTTAGTCATCGGCGCGGGCCGCAGTAGCTCGAACTTAATTCAGTACTTGTTGGAACATGCCGCTCATGAGGGCTGGCAAGTTCGCGTTGGTGATGTGGATCTGCACAATGCACAGCAAAAAATCGCAGGTTTCGAGGCCTATGGCGAAGCGTTTGTACTGGACGGCCAGAATCATGAACAACGAAGGACGGAAATAGCACAGGCGGATCTGGTCATTTCGATGCTGCCTGCCTTTATGCACATGGCTGTTGCCAAGGATTGTCTTGAATTCGGCAAGAATGTAATTACTCCAAGTTATATTCCGGATGAAATGTGGGCGCTGGATGAGGAAGCAAAGGCTAAGGGCATTGTTTTGCTCAATGAAATGGGCGTAGACCCTGGTATTGACCATATGAGTGCCATGGAAATAATCCACCGACTGATGGCAGAGGGCGCTGAGCTTGAAAGTTTTGAGAGTTTTACTGGTGGTTTGGTGGCACCTGAGAGCGACAACAATCCATGGAATTATAAAATTACATGGAATCCCCGCAACGTGGTTTTAGCTGGATATGGCGGTACGGCGCGATATCAAGAGAGTGGATCCATGAAATATATTCCCTACAACAGGCTGTTTAAGGAAATTACGCCTGTCGAAATCGACGGATATGGACAGTTTGATGGGTATGCCAATCGAGACTCGCTCAAGTACATGAAAATCTACGGATTGGAGCAAATACCGACGCTTTACCGAGGAACATTACGTCGTGGCGGTTACTGCAAAGCCTGGGATGCTCTTATTAGTCTGGGTCTTACCGATGATAGCTTCGAAATTGCCCACCCCGAAAGGTTGACCTGGCGTCAATTGACCATGTCGTTTTTACCTTCGGGTGGATTCGGTTCTCTTGAGCAACAATTGTTTCGGTTCTGCGATGATGATGTGGTCTATCAAAAATTGATATGGTTGGGGTTGTTGGAAGAGATTCCATTGGGACTGGACAAGGGCACTCCCGCGATGATGCTTCAAAAACGTATTGAAACGTTATGGGTCTTAGGTCCAGAGGACAAGGATATGATAGTTATGTGGCACAGATTCCGATTCAAAAAAGCAGGCGTTCGACAAGAAATCTGTTCTTCTTTGATCACGCTTGGTGACGACCCTGTCTATACCGGCATGAGTAAAACAGTGGGGTTGCCCATTGCCATTGCTGCCAAAAAGATTCTGCGTGGTGAATTACAGTTGAGTGGAGTTACTCTTCCGGTTAATCCTCAAATCTATGTGCCGATTTTGGAAGAATTGCGTACATTCGGAATTGAGTTTAAAGAACAGCACAGTATTCTATCATGATTTTACCAATCATTCGAATAGGCATTATCGTTTTTGCGATGTCAGCGTGTATCGCGGGTGTCGCTCAATCCAAATGTCCTGAATTACCTCAGGAGTATGCCTGGAATACACCAGAGGATTACCGCAAGGATACAGAGTTGGTAAAGAAAACTTTACGATGGTTGAGCACTGC
>JBDKJN010000294.1:0-8905 GCA_039796595.1 Bacteroidota bacterium | reverse complement strand
TCGTTGAAGGACAATCAAAGACGCATAGAGAACAATAGCTGTAAGGTTTGATTATAATTCCCTCTGAGATAAAAGCTAGCGGGATTGGGATTGGATGGTGAAGGTCGAGTTGGGATTATCGATGTCGAGGTGCGCAACACGAGTTGATACTTGGCTGTAAAATCGTAAGCCACACCACCAAAAAAACCTATGTCAAATGTCTCGAATGCAGGATTCGGTTCAGATATCGCTCCATTGGCTTTGATCTTTTGTCGAATATTGAAGCCCACCGAAGGCCCAATTAGTCCATGTAATTTCTTATTTAAGAAGGGGCTCTTCCAATCGAGGAGAATGGGCATTTCGATGTAGTCCAATAGATATGAAAATGAAGTGCGAGCGAGTGTATCCACGGTGCGACTCCCTTTATTGATGTACACCATGCTCATTTGAATGCCGCTATTTTCATTTATTGGTATTTTAACCCAACCGCCACCAACAAGACCAAACTTGTCCCAACCACCCAGACCGTCACCACTGATTTGGCTGGTCACCGGCCCAAACACAAGTCCACCGCTAAACTCCTTTTGAGCGTTGGAGATGAAATGTACCATCAAGAATAAAACAACGATAACACTTCTCATGGAGCCAACTCGATTTTACGCACGTTGATCACTTCACCAAGATTACCATAAGTGAGGAAAGCAATAATTTCAACATCTTCAGCAATCCATTCGGGATTCCAATCCAAAGTGTAATGGATTTCATCTTCTTGGCCTGCAGTTGGATTCACCGCTGCCGTCAACCCACTGGCTCCGGTGCCAGTTCCACGCAACATGTGTTTGTGTTCGTATTCTTCAATAAACGAAGGAGTAACCGCATAATTGAGTTGAGGTGCGATAATCGGACCTTGAGCAAGCATAATCACAAGTTTTACGGTTCCAGAAATATTCTGAGCGTATTTTGCACGGAGATGAATATTCAAATGATTATTCGCAGGCATTAATTCAGCCGAGAACGCCAAATCTGCAACAGGAGTCTCCGCCAATTGCGCATCTACTTCGCTGCTCCAAGTAGAAAAATTTGTTGAGGTGGTAGCACCACCAACACGATTTACACGACCAGTTGGCAATTGGTCTATTCCTATCTGCTCAAGTAAATAGTATTCGCCTTCTGTTGTTCTCCAGTCGTCAACAAATTCACCAAAAGGCTCGGCCAAGGAACCGGCATGAATAGCGACCAATGCGACATCTTCTGGATGATCTTCAAGTATTTCGGCAGCGGCAATATGCGCTGCGGGACAGTTGCCGCAATCGTGACCTGTAAAGTCTTCAAGCAATACACGTTGGGTCATTGCATCTATCGTCGGAGGAGTAGGAGCGGTGCCATAGAGGTCCTCGCGATAGTAGAATGGAGGATTTTCTGGTGGCTCTGGTATGTCAACAGAATCGCATGACGCTATGCTCATGGCTACCGCACTGATTGCTATCCAAAATTTGTTTTGCTTCTTCATATTCTTCGCCATTAAAAACTACTTGATATTGTGATTTCAACTCCGTTGCTTGCAGGTACAGCGCGACAAACACCGCCAATACAGAAAATCCCCTCACGACGCTTTCCGTAACCGATGGATAAACGATTGGAGCCTTTGCTATATGCAACAGCGCCGTATAGATAGTGCACTCGAGCATCAGCATTGTCATTGCCATAATTGTATTGATCGATCAAACTAAAAGTCCAATGCGGTGAGAAGGTGTATTCCGCCACTATCGTTGCCCAATCTCCCTTGTCTTGATCGGTTTGCAGATTTTGCAATTCCATACGTACGGTATTTTTTGCATCGATCTTGTATTGAAACTCTCCTACAAAAATATCGGCATAAACTATACCTTTAAAGTCCTGAGTCACTGGGGTGGCGAGCGTGTTGAATTCGAAGTAGTAGTAGGTCAAAGCCATGGACCATTCATTGGAGATTTTTTTCTTCAAGTCAACATTAAAATCACGAACAAATTTTGTGGATCCGAATCCCAATGAATTTCGCTCATAACCCCAAATCATGCCATCACGACCTGTGAATCGGGTGGTGTCAAGACTGTTTACGGCAGCGAAATTCAAGCTGATGTTGGTTCCGTATTTACCACCAAGCTTAGTTTTCTTTTTGAACGTATAATACACTTCAGCGCTAAAACCATTTTCTCCATTGAGCACAGTAGCATAGGGGTATAGTGTAGCAGCTAAGTTGTAGGTATGTTGTTTGGTTATTGCAGGTAAGAAATTGATAGGCAATTCAAAAAGCAATGCATCGCGGCTGCTTCTGAAAGCCATGTTGTCCACCAATTTACCATTGACATTGATTCCAATTCCTTTTTTGCTGTAGCCAGCGTTTAAAAACATTGCTTGGCCTTTCTTATAAATGAAACCATTGTCCGCATTCGGGTCATTTATTTTGGTGGCGTATTCACCATTGATTTGAAAGTTGCCCATTTCCAATTTCAGACGACTTGCCCATGCACCGACGTTTTGCGGTAGATCAAAGACTTCGGTACCTTTTTCTATGGTTTGGCCAGCTTCGAATTTGCTCACGAAGCTAGTTCCAAGCGTGAGGTTGAAACGTCCAGTAGTATCCAATTTTGGGAACAACTCTTTTAAATTCAATTCTGAATCAACGCCACGAACTAGACCTGAACCATTGATTAGCCTGCTGTCAAATGCTGCTCGTTGGTTTCCATAAACACCCTTGAGATATATACCGCGATAGGGTTTCCACAATACGCGCATTCCGTCGAGGGCGTTATCAATTCCTAACATGGGCTCCCAGTAGGATCGGAATATCAATCCATTTCCGAATTGCTCGTAAAAATTACCTACAGTAATATCCAGATTGTCATTGTTGTATCTGGCATATCGACTGCCAATACCAGTACCGTTGAAGCCTTTAGGAAATCCGAGCAATGCGTTTTGATAGGATTCAAAACGGACGCCAGCCGAGAAATCGCCGTAGGAATATGTGATGTTTCCAAATGCGTTCATCGCGGATTTGGCGTCAGGAACTCGAGCACCGATAAGACTGTCTTCATTGTATTGTTGCCACATCATGGAAAAATTGCCATGGAGTTGACCTTTTGGTGTGGTTTGTTGTGCAAAAGCAACTTGGCTACACAGAACGGCAATTGACAATAAAAGAGAATAACGCATGCATTACAGATATATGTGTCAAATGTAGGTCACAAAAAAAGCCCGACCATAAATGATCGGGCTATTGTCTTAACAAATCTTATTGTATATAGGATTTTTAAGGATTCATTGATCGATGCTTTTAGCCAAAAAATTTACATTTAAGAACTTTTCGGCCATTAGCTATTTAGCTACAGCTTTGAGCAATTGTTCGTATACTTCGGCTTCATCACCAGCGGTGTAACCAACATGTTGCCAGATGATTTCTCCTTTTCCATTGAGCAAAAATGTGTGTGGTGGAGTATTGCCACCCATCGCTTGGAAGAAAGACTTGTTTACATCCAATAGAATTTCGTATTCCCAACCTACAGAGTTGATATATGGTTTCACACTAGTGCTTGTACGTTGGTCGTCGATTGACACAGCGTAAATTTTAACACCAGTTTCTTCAGCCCATTTTTCGTAGAGATCGGAATAGGTGTTTAGTTCTTTTTTGCAGGGTGCGCACCACGTCGCCCAAAAGCAGATCAAAATTGGCTTGCCATCGTTGGATAATTTACCAGTTTCCACTGTTTTGCCATTGATGTCCTTCAATTGGACATTTGGTAAAGCGTTGGTTGGCGTTTCATTGAAAGAAAGGAAAGACAAAGAGATGATAGCAACTAGGGCAAATAGCGTTTTTTTCATTGGATTGATTGTAAATTAAAAAAGGCAGTTGTGATAAGAAAAACAAGTTTCGTACCACAACTGCCCTCAGTTGATCAAAAGATCATGAATTATTTAGAAACTGATACACGCAAAGTTGAAACAGCGTTGTTCGCTTTCAAATTTACCATGTACATACCAGCAGCAAGTTCGCTCATGTTCAATTGTGCATTGTTCATACCCGCTTGCTTGCTTCCGATTTGCTCAGACATAACGATGTTACCCAACATGTCAACAACTTCAACAGTTACAACTGCATCTTGTGAAAGACCAAAGTTAAGGTTCAAAGTCTCAGAAACTGGGTTAGGATACACGTTGAAGCCAGTTGTCAAAGAATTTTCGTTGATGCCTACAGTAGCAGTAACGCTAAAGTCTTTAGATTCAGAAGCAGCTACTTGAGGAGTTGCACCAAGATTGTAAGAACCATCATAGTCATAGATAGCTTGGTTAACAACACCGCCAGTACCGATGCTGTACACATACATGTGACCATCCCAACCGCCGGTGTATTGAGCACCATGCAAACCATCACCGTAACCGTCAGTATAAGTGAAAGTGTAGCAACCAGTAGCTGGCAAGAAGTAGTCTTCCATTGTTTCTGTTGCGTTAGCATAATCTCCTGCAGCTTTGCTTGCTACAACGTTACCATTGTCATCTGTGATTTCCCAAGCAACTTCCTCAGGCCAGCCATCAAACAGAATGTCGATACGGATGTGTGTAGTTGCTTGAGCAACACCTGCTTGAGCAGTTGCAATGCTATTAGCAGAATTGGCATCACCATTCACAGCTACAGTAGCAGTAAGAGTAGTTGAACCATTGGTGCCCACGTTTGGAATTGAAACGTTTGTAGAAGCGTAAGTTGCAAGGTTACCCGTCCAGTTGAAAACAACAGGAGCAGTACCACCTGTGATAGTGATCGTAGCAGCTGTCAAAGGTGAAGTACCCATGTTTTGCAATTCTACGATAGCCGTTACTGTACCGTTAGTACAAGTAGCTCCATCAGCAGTCATGCCAAGTGCAGCAGCGTCAACTGCAGCAGTAGCAGCTTGACAAGCGTTGTCTTGGATCCAAGCATAGTGATTAGCAGCAGACATCTGACCAGTCTCAGTGATGATTCGGCTTGGGCAGATGGTGTAGATGGTTGGGAAGTAACCAATTTGAAGAAGGTCAGCAATAGAACCATCATCAATAATTGGATAAGGTGTATTTGTTACCCAGTCACCTTGAGTTGATGTACCTGTACCATTAAGATCTGCAGCAGTAGTAGTTGCGTCACCTTCGATGAACAATACGCGTAGTTCGTTAGTGCCGTCTGGACCGTGTTCTTCGTACAAAGTTTCCAAAGCGCCGCTGTTGTGGTAGTTCCAACATGGACCACACCAAGTTGCCGATACGTCAACAACAACAGAGTATCCTTGATCAAGTAAATCATAAAGGTTCCATTCGTTGCCATTGATGTCAGTTCCTGTAAAATCTGGACAAACGGAACCGTCTGCCATTTGTGCTTCAGCAGCTGTAAAGGTCAGCGCCGCAGCAAAAGCAAGTAAAATTTTCTTCATTGGATTAATTAAATTGATAATAAATTCGACTGCTAATGTAGCCCAAACGCTAAATTTCAAGAGCATATATTGCCCTGATTCTAGTATTTCTATTGGTTGATAAAGTCGCGTAGTATTCTTGCGGTATTTTGTAAAGTGCTGACAGTTAGTGGATTGAGGTAATCTATTGTTTGTTCCAGGTGTTGATTTCTATTGTCCTCTAGAGATTATTCTTAGCTGGAGTTTGGAATTCCATATTTGAGCTTTTTAGATTCCAAGCCTGAGAGGTCGGATGACTATCTTTGTGTTAAATATAAACGGAATGAAAAAATCAATACTTTTTATCGCATTCGCCGCACTTTGCTCTTGTCTAAACGCACAGATTGTAGTTTTAGAGGGAGAGAATAACGTATTATACGGTACATCTTCAAATGCTAGTGAGCAATTGGAAGATGGATGGGACGTTGTTTGCAATGCGTCGCAATCTACGGATATCAAGTGCAGTGCAACTGTACTCCAATTGGCTACAGGAGCCAAATTTCAATATTGCTGGGGTGTTGCTTGTTCTCCATGGATTTCAGCCAACAATACGTTGCCAGATCCTGTAACAATGGCTTCACAGGAAACGAATTCAACATTCCATATCAAGTATCGACACTATGGAAATGCAGGCCAAAGTGTCGTCCGTTTTTGTTGGTACGATGCCAATAATGCAGCAGAAATTTTATGTTATGATGTGAACTTTTGTGTTGATGTTGAAGGTGGATGCGTGATCTCTGTGAAAGAAAATGTGGTAGAAGCCGCGATTTCTCAAATTTCACCGAATCCAGCCAACGACGTGGCTACAGTAGGTTACGAGTTTAGTACTCGTCCGACCAACGCTGTTTTGTCCATTTACAACATGGTAGGTGAATTGGTTGACTCGTATGCCGTAACACAGCGAGTAGGTCAAATGCGCATCAACACACGCCAGTTGCAAGGAGGTATTTATTTCGTGACTCTAACGGAAGAAGGCAAAAAATTCGAGACCAAACGATTGGTGGTAACACATTAATTGACGTGTAAAATACTGAGAAGGCTGTCCATGTTTGGATGGCCTTTTTCGTTTTATTGAGGTAGAATTTTTGGATCGAATCCGATGAAATGCACTTTGTTTTGAGCCCTGGTGAGCGCAGTATAAAGCCATCGTGTAAATTCACGGCAATTCATTTCATCATTTAAATAGCCGTGGTCAATAAATACTGCTGGCCATTGTCCACCTTGCGCTTTATGGCATGTCACAGCATAAGCGAACTTTACATGTAAAGCGTTGTAGTAGGGGTCACTGTATACCGCTTTTTTAAGGGCCCTCGCATTTGTGATGTCTGGATAATCCATTGCAATTAAATTGGCCAAGTCACGCATTTTTTCAGAAGAGAGGCCAGCACTTTCTTCCCAAATTGTGGTGCACAACAACAGCACTTCGCGTTCGGGAATTTCCGGATAATCTTCCAGCGTAATTTCGGCCCTGCAGAAGCGAAAGGGACCGCGATCTTCAAAACTACGGACGCGTGTAATGCGAATGACGTCGCCATTGGCTATGAAAGCCGCATTGAAACGCTCTTCGGTTTGAGCTAGCCAAAAGTAGTTGTTGCGGATCACCATCATGCGGTCGCCATTGGCTATCTCCTCTTCGAACCATAGTATGTGCTGTCGAACTTGTTGATTGAATAAATTGCTGCGCTTGTTGCTTTTTGTAATGATGATGGTTTCTTCTCCACCAAAAGTGCGATAGGCTTCTTCCACACGCTCTTGTAGCTCCGATTCAATGGCCATCAAATCATCATAGTCTGAAAGCTCAATGGTTGGCCAATGATGTTCGTTTGCTAGATCGCCCTGAACGAGTTGTTCCCGAATGCGAGTAGCATTATGCAGAATCCCACTATCCTTTTTCTGGCGCATGACCTGGTCGAGTTTAACTTCGGCGATATTTAAAAAATACCGAGCGGCCATCACCTCAGTTTGAAGTGCTGGACTTTCCTGCATTCCTACTGGTGGCAGCTGGGCATCATCTCCTATAAAAACCAATCGACAATTATTACCGCTATAAACATGGCGAATCAGATCTTCTAAAAGATCACCAGAGGTTCCTTCACCTCCTGTTAGACCGCTGCCGTCACTAATCATGGACGCCTCATCAACAAAAAATACCGTATCACTGGATTCATTATCTTTTAAATCGAACCACGTCTGACCACCTGGTCCAGTTACTCTTTGATAGATATGTTTGTGAATCGTATAGGCAGGATGTCCGGTATAATTGGATAGTACCTTAGCCGCTCTACCGGTTGGAGCTAGGAGAACACAAGCAAAATTGTTCTCATATAAACCTGCCACCATAGCCTTCACACTTGTTGTCTTACCCGTTCCAGCATACCCTTTTATAGTCAGTGAACAACGCTGTTTAAGGCTGAACATCATCCGCGTGAAGGCATAAAACATGCGTTGTTGCCCAGAAGTTGGAGTAAAACCAAAATGAAAAATCAATCGATTGTAGAAGAGTTTTTGTGTTTCCGATTGAAATTGCATGTGTTGAAGAGTAATCGCCACAAAATTGATGGTCTTTCATTAGTTTCGCAAACGATTGTTCAAAAATACCCGATATGTCTGCATTTGACTTGGAATCTGCCGCGCGCGCAATCATGCCGAAAGAAATAATGACGATGGCCTCATCGTCGCACTTGGCATTGCATATCGCCCCTTCATACGTGCAGGCTCAAGTTTCGGATGCAGCCAGTGAAGAACAACTTTGGCAACAGACCTTTGGTATGGTCAATCCTGAACAATTGGCCGAAGGTTTTGCATTTGTCGAGGCACGCAATTGGCTGGATAAGGTATTTCGAAAGGTGACACTATCGTTTGATAGCCCATATTTTACACTAGTTCCGGAGCCATTGTTCATAGCAGACAGTATGGATGATTTGTTGCGATTCAACTTTCCTACAGTGATCGGAACGGCTAAACAACTTGATCTTCGCGAATCGGATAGTCGAGTGGTTTTTGAATGGCCTGCGGCATGTGGTGAACTATTGAGGAAGGCGCCCAATATTCAAGTTATGCCCCTCGCATTTCTCATGGCACGGTTTGCTCATCATCCACAGTGGAACGCCCCGCAACAGGTAAATCTGTTAATTGGAGATACCCGATTATTTGTAACAGCTACACGAAACTCTCGACTGGTGTTCTTAAATTCCTTTGAAGTCAGCAATGAAATGGATGTTTTGTATCACTTGTCCAATTTGGCGATACGACTGGAGTTTGACTTGGAGCGGGTCCCGATTGTAGTGATGCGCCAAACAGGTAGTATGCCGGTGGACATTTTACAGACGTATTGTGGAGCACTGCAAAAACCGAAATTCGACGAGGCCATTGGTGCCATTTTACAATTGCATAGTATATGCGCATAATATCCGGGAAACACAAAGGCAGGAGTTTGTTGGTTTCACCAAAATTTAAAGGAAGACCAACAACAG
>JBDKJN010000293.1:0-2650 GCA_039796595.1 Bacteroidota bacterium | reverse complement strand
TATCGCCTTCGTCGCCATACTTCCCAGTAAGTGTTTCGGTTTTTTCCATCGCTGGGGTTTCCAGTGGTGGGTAACCAAAAATTTGAAATGCATGACGAATGGTGTCGAAAATATAATTGCGGCGAACCATGATTTCTGGTCCAAAATCTCGTGTGCCTTGCGGAATAGATGGGGTAGATTGACTCATAGATAAAATACAGCCTCACGGCTTATTGTACGATTAGGTCGCTAAGATAGTCCGCTTTGTTCAAGTGCCAATGGAACGACGTTTTTGAAACTACATTTGTCGCGTGAATTGGCTACCTGCTCATATCAATCAAATGCACAGCGGTGCTATCTATGCTTTGGCGCATGATGGTCACCGTGGAATTCTATTTTCAGGCGGTGCTGATTGTGTTGTGGCTGCATGGAATCAGTCTTTGGAACAACAAACGGGCATGACCATACGCACCTCTGCACCCATCTATAGTTTGTGTTTTATCGAGGCATTGCGCACGTTGTATATTGGATTAAATGACGGATCGTTGCATGCCATACATGTGGATGAGCGCAATGAAATAGCTGCGGTGAAGGAATCTTCATCGGCGATTTATTCCATGGTACACGACGCAAAAAATGATTGGCTATGGCTGGCAAATGGCGAAGGTCTATTATCCATACGTAAGGCGAGTGACGGGTCCAAAGTGCGAAGTATTCCATTCAGTGCAGAGAAAATTCGGCAGCTATCCTTGAGCCCGGACAATCAGTATCTCGCAGTTGCTGGTGAGCGTGTTTGGATAATTGATACCGACTTTGCAAATACCAGGCATACCTACAAAGGCCACGAGGGTGGAGCGACTGCAGTTTGCTGGCATCCCGGCAAAAAGGCCGTCATCAGCGGCGGAAAAGATGGACATATTCGGGTGTGGTCAACAGAGACAGGTAATGAATTATTGGCTTTCCCAGCGCATCGGTTCGCTATTTATCGGTTAGTGATTGATCATGTCAACGGAGCCATTATTTCCTCTTCTCGCGACGGCTCAATCAAGATGTGGAATATCGAGTCGTTGGATCATATTGCTACTATTGATAAGTCTGCCAAAGCACATACGCACTCCGTTAATGCTATTGTTGTTCAGGTCGATGGGATAATTTCTGCAGGGGATGATCGGAAAATTATCCGTTGGGAAAAAACCGAATTAGGCTAGTGTATCAAATACACTTTCCATTGTATTACATTAGCACAAATATTTGAATACAATGAACTCATTCTTTTCAAACAAGTCATTCTTGTTCGCGACATTTTGCGCTTGTGTTATCGCATCGTGCAACTCACAACAAGCTCCCAATCATACAGGCGAAGGTCAGATTATCGGATCTGGAGAAACACGTGCTTTGGTGCATCCGGAATGGTCTAAGAATGCCACGATTTATGAAGTGAATATTCGTCAACATACTCCTGAAGGTACTTTTAGTGCATTTACGCGCGACATCCCTCGCCTTAAAAGTATGGGCGTTGATATTCTTTGGCTCATGCCGATTCACCCCATTGGTGTGATCAATCGCAAAACAAGTGAGGCCAGCAAAGGCAGTCATTATAGCGTGCGCGATTACAAAGCGGTAAATCCTGAATACGGTAGCCTGGAAGACTTCAAAGCGCTTGTACGCACTGCACACGACAACGGCATGCATGTAATCATCGACTGGGTGGCCAACCACAGTGCATTTGACAACGTGTGGACACAAACACATCAGGAGTATTACCTGTTGGATACTGCAGGAAAAATTCAACCTCCATTGGGAACCGACTGGACCGATGTGGCGCAATTGAATTACGACAATCAGGGATTGCGTGGAGCTATGATTGACGCCATGAAGTACTGGGTTAAAGATTGTGATATTGATGGTTATCGTTGTGATGTGGCGATGAAAGTGCCAACCCCATTTTGGAATGATGTACGTGCATCATTGGATAGCATAAAGCCTGTGTTTATGTTAGCTGAAGCAGAACAAAAGGATCAACACGAAAAGGCTTTTGACATGAGTTATGCATGGGAGTTCATGCACATTTGTAATGATTTGGCAAAGGGTAAAAAGCCATTGAGCGAGTTGGATGATTACCATGCGCGTCAGGATTCGGCTTTCCCACGCAGTGCTTATCGCATGTACTTCACCACCAATCACGATGAGAATTCATGGAATGGAACGGGATTCGAACGATTGGGCAATGCACGTCAAGTGTTTGATGTGTTGTCGTTCACGTTTGCGGGTATGCCGCTCATGTACAGTGGACAAGAAGGCGGTGAACAACACCCTGATGGCCGTGCACATCGTTTGAGTTTCTTCGAAAAAGACACCGTGCGTTGGAACGAATATAAGTACCAGGATTTCTATTCCAAGTTGTTCCATTTGCACCACGAACATCCTGCGTTGTGGAACGGAGAGTTTGGTGGCGACTTCAAAAAAATCAAAACATCAAGCGACGATGTATTGTACTGTTACCGCCGCACCAATGGAACGGATGAGGTGTTGGTGTTGCTCAATTTTAGCGGCAAACCACAAAGCGTGGACTTCCTCGAGGACATGCCCGAACAAACCTTCCGCAGTATCTTCAATAGCGAAACCTTAACGTTATACACCAAAGGTTCGAAAGAATTGGGTGCTTATGGCT
>JBDKJN010000292.1:0-6445 GCA_039796595.1 Bacteroidota bacterium | reverse complement strand
CGCAACGACCAAAACCAATCACAAGATTCCTGTACTCTACGGCATCGATGCTATCCATGGCGCCAACTACGTGATGGGTTCAACGTTGTTTCCTCAACCACTTGCTCAAGCTGCTTCTTTTGATCGCAATTTGGTGCAGGAGGGAGCTAAAATCACGGCGTATGAAACACGTGCAGTTGGTATTCCTTGGAACTTTTCTCCGGTTTTGGATGTGGCGCGTAATCCGTTGTGGTCACGTGTTTTCGAAACGTACGGTGAAGAACCATTGGTTTGTGCAGAGCTAGGTTCAGCGGCTATTCGCGGATATCAGGATAATAGTGATTCTGTGCGCGTTGCTGCTTGCATGAAGCATTTCTTAGGATACAGCGCTGCACGTACAGGAAAAGACCGCACACCGGCCTATATTCCGAACAATGTATTGCGCGAGATTTATCTGCCATCCTTTCAAAAGGCCATCGAGAACCACGCCTTGACTGTAATGATCAATAGTGGTGAAATCAATGGACAACCGGTGCATGCAAGCAAGGAAATTTTGACCGACTTGTTGCGCAACGAG
This sequence comes from Bacteroidota bacterium, assembly GCA_039796595.1. GTDB lineage: Bacteria > Bacteroidota > Bacteroidia > Flavobacteriales_D > Sanyastnellaceae > CANHSF01. Next base: position 5,889 of record JBDKJN010000292.1, on the reverse strand, counting down.
TTAAAGTTTGAAGGCCTTGCGGTTACCGATTGGGAAGACATTATCAAATTGCAGATGAATCACCGTGTAGCTTCAACATTGAAGGAAGCAACACGTATGGCAATCGACGCTGGTATCGATATGTGCATGGTGCCAAACGACTACAACTTTAGCGATTTGTTGTATGAATTGGTTCAAGAAGGTGCTATTACCGAAGAGCGCTTGAATTTGTCTGTGCGTCGCATTTTGATGGTGAAGAAAAAAATGGGGCTTTTCAAAAATGACCTGGTTCCAAGCATCAAAGAATATCCAATGTTTGGAAGCGCTGCGTTCGCTAAGACTGCACGTGAAGCTGCCGAAAAGTCAATCACACTTTTAGAGAATCGCAACCAAGCCTTGCCGTTAAAGACCAGTCAACGTGTATTTGTTACCGGACCTGCTTCCAACAGCATGATCATGCTCAATGGCGCATGGACAAGAACGTGGCAAGGTGTAGATCCGAAATGGGATGATCCTAAAATGAATACGATTTATGAGGCAATGGTCAAACAATCGTCAAATGTTACCTTTCACGAAGGTTGTGGAATGAATGAGTGGAAAGATGCGGATGCTGCAATTAGCTTGGCTCAATCGGCCGATGTAATTGTGGCTTGCATGGGTGAGTGGCCGAGCACTGAAAAGCCAGGTGATATTGATGATCTCCAGTTAGAAGCAGCCCAAATCCAATTTGTAGAGAAGCTTCTCCAAACGGGTAAGCCAGTTGTTTTGGTATTGGTTGAGAACCGCCCACGTTTGGTCAATACGATTGCCGATCGTTGTGCCGCAGTTGTGCTTGCCTATCAACCCGGTGATTTTGGTGGTGATGCACTTGCTAATATTTTGTACGGCAAAGTTTGTCCTTCAGGTCGTTTGCCTTTGACGTATCCGCGTTTCAACCACAGTTTGTTGACCTACGATCACAAATACACGGAGACATTGGATCAAAAGTTTGGGAACAACGCATATCAACCACAATGGACATTTGGTCACGGCTTGACATACGCCAATTTGCAGTATTCCAATCTCAAAGTTACCAATGGCATTGATCAAAAAGGGGATTATTACGAAGTAACTGTGGATGTGTTTAACCCAAGTTCTTACACTGTGCATGAATCAACGCTTTTGTTCGTAAGAGATCTTTATTGCACCACTACACCACACGCAAAAAAACTTAAAGAGTTTACAAAGAATACAATTCCTCCGAATTCAAAGATCACAGTGAGAATGAAAATTACTCGTGAAGATTTGATGTTTGTCGATTACACTGGTAAATTGATGTGGGAAGGAGGAGAGTTTGAATTCATGATTGAAAACCTCAAGCAAAACATTACCATAAAATGAGAAAATTAGTAGTGATGTTGTTGGCCATCTCGGCGTTGACCACGTGCAAGCAGAGTAGCCCGGAAGAAATCGCTTATATGCGCCAAGGTGATATTATAGAATTTGCCGGGCGCAAGTGGGATATTAAGAGCAATGAGTTCGCAGTTGGCCCAGGGCCAAATTATTTTTCAAAGAGGTATTCTGACGTCTGGACGGATGAACAAGGCTACCTGCATTTGAACATCGCATTTCACGATGGCAAATGGTATTCCACCGAAGTCGTATCGCAAGATAATTTAGGCTATGGAAAATATGCTTGGACCATCCAAGGGGATCCACATCTGTTCGCGAGCAACGTGGTTTTGGGACTTTTCACATGGGACAACAACACCTTTTTTTCGCAGGCCAACAGTGAGGTGGACATCGAATTCAGTTATTGGGGAGTTGAAACCAATACCAGCCCATTGACTTACTCCGTTCAACCGGTCAATTTTGGACCTTATTATCCAGAGCGAAGCAGAAATATGATTATGGACGCCACTCGATTTGCTGGGGTGACTACCCATGTTTTTGAATGGACCCCGGAATTGATCACTTGGTATAGTTATGAAGGAGAATATCATGAAGGCGCAACTCCGTATGCACAATGGTCATTCGATACGAATCATCCTCCACGTGTCAAACATGAAGGGGGGCAATCGTCTCAGCCAATTGTCATTCCAGCTCCCGGAACTACGACAAATGCCCGTATGAACTTCTGGACCTTACCACATATTGCTAACGGACCGGCCAACGGTTTAGCCCATGAAGTTGTTATTCGCGATTTCGTTTATGAGCCAATGTAGAATTGAATTCCGGAAGAGTTAGAGAGACTTTCGTCAGGAGTTCACTGTTGTCAGCCTATTTTGCGCTACTTTTAGCCCATGGCGCAGCATACCGTATATTTTACTCAACGAAGCGCGGAGTCGTTTCGGTCGCTTATCTATAACCTGCAGGAAGTCTCTTTGCTGAGCGCGGAGCGGGTGCGATCTAAGATCTTGCACAAACTTCACCTGATTCAGCATGAACCCATGCAGTCGTCAAAAAAGATTGAGTTGCAGCATTTGGACGGGCATTTTCGTCTGACCACCATCCTGAATTACAAGATTTATTATCAAGTTAAAGAAGATAGTATTTACATCCTTGAATTTTTATTGGACAAGAACCAAAGAAACTCAGGATAATCTGTTGAATACTTCCTGCAAAACAATCGCAGTCAAATATTTTGGTGCGATCTTCGTTAGGCATTTTTGCAAGGAAATTTTATAATGCGAATGACCATTTTCAAACGCCTGATAGGCGCAGCTTTCTGTGTTTTGGCTCTTCCTGTATGGAGCCAAAATTGTGACGCCGTTCCACAGGGTAAAGCCAAAAAAATCCTGGAACAGACGGAGGACAAAAAAAAATATACCTCTGAAGAGCGAATTGAGATGCTCGAAAAGGCTTTAGAAGAAGATCCAACCTGCTTGGCGTGTATGATGCGTTTAGGTGAGGCATTATTCTTAAAAACAAAACGCGGAGGTGGTTCATTTGATCGTGCTAAGCAGGTGCTCATGCAATTGGAGGAGCAATGTCCGACATTTCACAGTGAGCAGTTCTATTTTTTAGGGGCCATGCAATACGCAGATCGCGAATACAGCAAGGCGGCCAAGAGTTTTGAGGCTTTTTTGCGATTCCCGGACGACGACCCGACCAAGTTCGAAAAGGACTATCAAAAAAAGTATGATGAAGTGGAAGAGGCCTTGGTTTCAGTTAAAATCTACGAAGAAATTTATGCCAGCCCATTCGATTTCAATCCAATTAAAGTTGAAGGGGTAGCTAGTGCAAACGACGAGTATTTGCCTATGATTAGCCCGGACGGCGAAATCATGTTCATTACTCGTATGGTGACCAAACAAGCAAAGGGAGACTATACACCCAAACAGATCGAGGAGTTTACCTGGTGCAGAAGAGCGGATATCAATGGCAAATTCGACAACGGAACCCCATTGCCTAAACCATTTAATTTGGGAACAAGCTGTGGCGGGGCAACGGTTTCTGTCGACAATAAGGAGATGATTGTCGCAATGAAAAATCCAAAACCGAAAAATCCGAACAATTTCGATTTGTTTATGACCAAGTATACCATGGCCACGAATGATCAAGGCCAAAAAGTATATATCTGGAGTGAATTGGTTAATCTCGGGCCTAATATCAACACGGATGATCATTGGGAGTCACAACCTTCGTTGAGTGGAGATGGAAAAACCTTGTTGTTTGTTACTGTGCGACCTGGCAACTTAGGATATGATGCAAGCCAACCGTCTCATGACATTTTTATAAGCAAACGCAACAACGACGGAACGTGGTCACCCGCAAAACCATTACCATCGACGATCAATACCAGAGAACAAGAAAAGGCTCCTTTTATGCATAGCGATAGTCATACGCTTTATTTCGCTAGTTCTGGGCACACAGGGGTTGGTGGTATGGACATTTATTATTGCCAAATGAACCCTGATGGAACGTTTTCAGCACCAAAAAATATTGGTGTTCCAATCAATACAGAAGGCGATGAGTTGGGTATTGTGGTAACAGCCGATGGAGAAGTGGCCTATTTCGGTGCACGCAATTTTAAAGGCAACAAGGGCTACGATGTATTTCAGTTTGACATGCCAGACAAGGCCAAACCGGAAAAGGTGATGATTTTGAAAGGGGAGGTGAAGGACGACAATGGAGAACCTGTGAAAGATGCAAAAGTGGTTCTAAACTACAACGAAAGCAAAAGCAGCGAAGAGGTTAAGGTAAACGAGGACGATGGGAAGTTTGCCGCCGTAGTGAGAATTGAACGGAACGAAAACGTTACCCTAAATGTCAAGGGACAGGATTTGGCCTTCAATTCTAGAATCATTGCGACAAAAGATGCACCAAAACCGGCAGTGGCAAAATTGGAGGTCACAGCTCCTGTGAAAGCCGCTAATAAAGCCTTTGTGATTAACGACATCAATTACAAAACCGCTTCCGCTACCCTGGAGGAATCTTCGAAGTTGATTCTATCTGACTTCGCGACGTATCTCAAAGAAAATCCGAGTATGCAGGTCGAAATACGCGGGCATACAGACAATGTCGGAGATGAAGCCAAAAACAAATCACTGAGTGCTGAACGTGCATATGAGGTTCTCAACTTTTTGGTAAGTGCTGGCGTCAATGCCAAACAGTTAACCTATCAAGGTTTTGGAGAAGAAAAACCAATTGCCGATAATGCTACGGATGAGGGTCGTGCTAAGAATCGTCGTACCGAATTCTTCATCAAAAAGTTGTCCTAATCTCAATCCCCATCATTGGGTCATGACGGTATCCCCGAAGGCGCAATGGTAATGGTTTTAAAAATCAGCCAATGCTTTGAACGTCATTTTCTGACCAGTTATAGGATGAACTATTTGTAGCCATTCGGCGTGTAAATGCAATCGATTTGCACGTTCTCCGTAGAGGTCATCACCAACAATAGGACAATGCAATCCCGAAGCGTGAGCGGCATGTACGCGCAGCTGATGTGTGCGACCCGTCACTGGGAAAAAATGTATGCGTGTTCGTCCGTTTGATCGCTCAAGGACTTTCCAGTTGGTTTGAGCGGTCTTGCCATATTCATAACAGACCATCTGTCTGGGGCGATCTTCTAAATCGACTCGCAACGGCAAATCCACACGACCTTCGTCAGTGCTAACTATACCTTCAAGCAATGCTATATATCTTTTTTTGACCGTGCGATCAGCGAATTGCTGTTGCAAATGTTTGTGAGCGGCTTCGTGTTTTGCAGCAATCAACAGTCCAGAGGTCGACATATCCAAACGATGACAAACCAGAGGCCCTGTAGCATTTGGATATTTCTCACGCAGCCTTTGATACACCGAGTCCTCTATGTTCTTTCCAGGAACCGATAAAAATTCAGCAGGTTTGTTGACCACCACAATATGCTCGTCTTCCCAAACAACTTCCAGTTCCTTGCCTTCTGCGGGGTTCTGTAACATCGGATTGGGCTCAACGGGCGTGCGGTTGAGCATATAGGTCAGAATTGGTTCGCATTTACCTCGGCAAGCAGGGTAGTAATGGCCGTGTAATCGAATAACTGTTTTAGGTGATTCTCCCCACCAGAATTCGGCCAAGGCGATGGGGTGTAAACCATTCAAAAATGCGTATTGAAAGAGTTTTGGTGCTGCACATTCACCCGATCCCGCGATTGGACGACCTTCTGCCGTGTGCTTAAATATTTCGCCAAGACTTCGTTCTTCGAGTTGCTGATTGACAAATGAAAAACGACTAAATATTTCATCTTGCAATGCAGCTGAACGTCTTTTGCGCTCAACTTTGAGTTCTTCGATTTTAGCTTCAAAGACTTGCAATTGTTTCCGCAAATCATCCAAAACTTGACGTTGCCGACGCACAGTGTCTTTATAAATGTAATTATCGTTGATGCTTTGTTGATTGAGCGTGTGTAAGGACTTCGTTAACTCTTCACCGGCAAGATCATTGTTG
>JBDKJN010000291.1:0-3822 GCA_039796595.1 Bacteroidota bacterium | reverse complement strand
CAAAATTGCCATTGTCTTGCCGTTGCAACACCCAATGGCATCTTTTTAATGCTTATGGTATCCACTGTTGTTTGCTGATCAACAAAGCTTCTTGCACTGTAATGCGTTCACCATTGTTGTAAGCTGTTACGAAGGGACCTCTGAAACCTTGGTGAGCAGCAGTGATACTGACACGTGCTTCGCGGGCATCGGCATAGTTACTAAACTTACCGGTGGTGTATTTTACCCATCCTTCGTGGTTTTCAATATTAAATGCATCTGCGAAATTAAACTTGGTCTTCATGTAGGTTTTATTAACAACTCGGTGTGCAGCCATAATTTGCACTTTATATGTTATACCTACCTCAGGATCAGGGATCGAAGTAATCGAGCGATCGTTCGTTTGAGTCGAGGCCGTAGCAGAATCAGTCTTTTTTATTGCACCTACTTCATTGCTCGTGGCTGTATTTGAGGGAACAGTGGTCGATGGATTCGACTTTGGTGTGGTATTCGACTTCGGCTCATTCGAAGGCTTCACAACGGTTTCTGTTTCCTCTGTCGTATTGATAGCCGTGGTGTTTTGAGGTAGTGGATTGGTATCCACTCCTGCCATCGGTGTACCTTCCATTGAGGTTGTAGGAATATCCAAGTTCATTGGATTGCCATTTTCTGTATATGACAGTTGGCCGGATATCGTCAATGATGTCTCTGGTGTAAGACAAGAAACGCGGTAGGCGACTTCAAACTGCTTGGCCTTGGGTACATCGAACCAAACAAACTTTATGCTGTTTTTATCTTGTGTAACAACGGCCTCTGCAGCATTGATGCTTTTGGTTTTGCAGTTCGCAGGCACAGTCTCCAATATGCGGCCAAATCCAACGATAGAATTGTTGATCACAACCACTTTGACTTGGTATTCGGTATCGGATATTTTTGATACAGTCCGTTCACAAACCATTTCTTCAAAAGGTGCCTCTACCTTTATGTCATCCATGGAAGTCGGTACTTCGTATTGGGCAATTTCTACTTTCTTTTCAACTACAATTGCTTTCGGTGCGATAGATACATCTTCTCGTATGTTTTCATTGACATAACTAAATGATCCATTGATACTATATTGTCCCTCCATGTTTTCAGGACACTCTAAATAATAACTAATGGTAAACTCTTCTTCGGTTGGCAAATCCATCCAAACCATTCGGATCTGTCCACCATTGAAGGTGAACGAAGCGTTTTTGTTTTCGTTTGGGGTAGCTGTAAATCCCATGGGTAGGTTGATTTCCATTTTCGCGAATCCTTGTATAGGTCCTTTACTAATGGTTAACTCCACCAATTTTTTTTCGCCTTGTTGTATTGTCGCTGGGATACGGTGATCGATCAGTATGTCATCGGAAGTGAAAATACCAGTGAGCAATACACCGGCAACATTAAAAAGTAGAATGAACGATTTAAACATACAGGTCAATTTAAGATATTCATGATCCAATTATGTCGATGCAAAGTGGGATCAGTGACTATTCCAAATTTGTGACCTTCTTCAAATCATTTTACACCCGATTTTTTCAATTTCAAACATCCTTGTGTGAATTCGAACGTTTGTTCGGGTGAACCTGACATTAAATTGAGGATACATATAAATGACTTACTGACGCGCTAACAATTGGCGGTAGAGTGCATCCATGTCTTTTACAAGGCGATTGTAACTGTATCGGTCCTGAACGAAAGCGTGCCCCAGGCGCCCCATTGCTTCACGTTCCTCAGAATTATTGACCAAACGCTCAAGGGCTTGTGCAAATTCTTCAGGTTGATGACTATGAACTACGATTCCCGTTCGTTGGTCATCCACGCAATCGGCTACGCCACCAACTGCAGTTGTGACAACAGGTTTAGATGCGGCCTGTGCTTCGATCAGACTCACTGGTGTGCCTTCATTGATCGATGTCATGGCCACAATGTCTAATCCGGCGAGGGCAACATCAACAGCTTTAATCCACGAAGTAAAGACCAGCCGTTTAGGATCAATTTGATGCACTGCCGCCAATTCGGACCACATGTGTTGCAATTCATTCATTCGTTCACCGTCGCCAATGACAAAGGCACGAACAGCGGTTGCGCGTTGAGCAACGATGGCAAAGGATTTTAGAAATAATTCATGTTGTTTGATGGCAGTCAATCGCCCAATGATTCCGATCGCAATGGTTTCAGGCTCGAGCTTGTATGTGCTTCTAAACTGTTGACGTTTTTGAGATTGATCGGTACTGAATCTGCTCAGGTCAAATCCCAGGGGAATGACAAACATTTTTTGCGTTGGAACAATCTTGTGGTGTATCGATATCTGTTCTTTCTGAATAGGGCTGATGGCTATGACGGCGGTTGAAAGCTTACATAACATGCGCTCTATCGACTTGACCAAAGCGTTTTTTATCCCGGTAAAATAGCCATCGAATACGTGGCCATGGTAGGTGTGTACAACCACAGGAACGCCATAATACCTTGCGGCTATGCGACCCAAGGCACCGGCTTTGGCAGCGTGCGTGTGAACAATGTCGGGTCGTAGTGTGCGTATGATCTTGCAGATTTTGCGAAAAGCCCGCCAGTCATCAAGTAATCTTACACTCCGACCCATCTCAGGTATTTCTATATAGTGTACCGATAGTTGGTCCAAAATGTAGCCGCTGTGAGCTTCGTGGGGTTGAGGACTGCCTCCGATCAAAGTGGTTTCGTAATCTGATGGTAAAAAACGCGACAAATAGGCCGCATTATAGGTTGGGCCTCCAATATTAAATCGGTTAATGATGCGCAATACTCGTGGCATGGAGGGCAATGTTAGGGTTTTTTGATCATTTTTGCGCCATCAACTTGTATTGGTACAGGTCTCAAGCAGGGTAAATTCTATTTAAATCGTTGATTGACAGCGTGTTGCGACTTTGATTGAGGGGCGGATGGCCAAAAGGGCATATTTTTCAAAATCTTGCGCTTTGTGTTGTAGCAATCGGTTTCTTATTGTATATTTGCCGTCCGTTATCAAAAATTGCAAGAACAATGAAAAAAGGAATACATCCAGAAAACCACAGAACAGTTGTTTTCAAAGACATGTCAAATGAGTACGCTTTCTTGGGTAAAAGCACAGCGAATACTAAAGAAACCATCATGTGGGAAGACGGTAACGAGTATCCAGTAATCAAATTGGAGATCTCTCACATGTCTCATCCTTTCTTCACTGGTAAGATGCAGTTGGTGGATACAGCTGGTCGTATCGACAAATTCAAAAATCGCTACGCGAAATTCGATAAGAAATAATGAGTTTTCCTGCCGCTTTGCAGCGGTAGCGTAAATCGTATAAATAAACCTGTATAACAAAAGCCCGATCTTCGATCGGGTTTTTTGTTTGCAATACATTTTCCGTAATCTGGGTTTAATCTGCTGATAGCTGAATGGGATCAACTCAAGTTGATAGAATCATTCATAGGAGAGGGATGGTCGACTGTGAATGGGGAAGCTTTAAGCCTTAGCCTTTTAAGGGCAAACAATCAACAATCTCGAGGCCATACGCCGTCAATCCCGCGCGTTTAACGGGGTGATTGGTGAGTAAAATCATTTTGTGCACGCCCAAGCTTCGCAGAATTTGCGCACCCAAACCATAGTCACGGGCATCCATTGGTTTTTTGACGTCCGCTTCACCGCTCAATGCACGCACCTCGTCAAGGACACTGCTATTTCGCTGCAAAGGATTCATATAGACAATTACACCTTTGTTTTCGTGGTCCAATACACGCATAGCGTTGTGCAATTGATTCACTTGACCTTCAATCGGTGTTGCAAACAAATCACTCAAAACATTAC
>JBDKJN010000290.1:0-11966 GCA_039796595.1 Bacteroidota bacterium | reverse complement strand
GATTTTGAATGCTGCCATCGGTGAGGCCGTAAGAATAAATGCCTTGGTCATCAGTGCCTATGATTAGTGTTCCGTCTAGATGATGGATGCATGATACTTTTGTTTCGATTATAGAGTCATTCCAATCGTATGTGCAACTACCGTCATTGGACAAATGAACATGGATCAACCCCATATCTGTCCCCACTAATAATTGGTCCTCAGTAAGGGGGTATAAACAATATAGAGTGAATTCTTCTAAGCCTGAATGGTAATGTTTTTTTTGCCCGTTGGTATCAATACTAAAAATTCCTTGGTCTTGAGATAGGATATATAACGTACCAGTGGCGGAGACAATTATTTGATTTATTTTACTGGGTTGTGAAGCGCCATAATCAATTGCATCGACTTGTTGATTTTGTACACGAAATAAGCGGCCGTCACCCAATCCAAACCAAATGTCATTGGCGGAGCTGCGGTAACTGGTTGTGACTGAAACTTCTTCTAAATATGGTGCGGCATTAATGAATTCGAAGCCATCAAATCGATATATTCCATCACCTGTGCCGATCCATAAAAAGCCCAAATCATCTTGTTCAATCGCTGAAACAAAACGATTTTGAAGTCCTTGTTTTTCGAGATATTTCTTTACTTTGAAGGTCTGCCCAAAAATGAATAGGTGAAATAAACCTGCTAGTAGGGTGAGGTAGATTTTCATTATTGCGAGAGCGGTGTGACTTTGGTTTGCGGTTGATACTTTGGCTTACCGCCGATTGGTACAACATAGAAGGGCAATAACTCTCCGTATTGATTCCGAACACTAAATACCACATTGTTGTTATTAACAGATGTGTTTTTGTCTTTTGTAAATTGGATATCAAGGGATTTGCCTCTTTCAGCTTTTTTTATTTCATATACGCTTGAACTCCAGTTGTTTTCATTGCTAATGTTTACCGACTCACCAAGTGTAGCTACTGAACATATTTTAATAAAGCCATCATTGTCCCAATCGAAGTTTCTTTGTTCAATTGAAACTACTTTGTCATCAACGAATGGATAAATATGCGAAGTTTGATAGGGGTCTTTATGTAAACGGAAAGTATATTCGAAAGTGAATGCATTACCGCCTTCTACCGGAATGTTTTTATCAGGGTGTGTCGTCAAAAAGTATTGGTACAAATTGCCATCATCTCCTTTAATACCTTCACAGATGATTTTGAAAATATAACCACCGTATTTGGTGCTCAATTCGCCATCACTGGGGTTGAATGGCCCAAACGTGTACCAGCCATTGTCATATTCACTTTTTTGTCCAAATGTTTTAGTGCCAAGGAGTGTTCCGCTTCGGAACTCACCCACTGGATCTGTTCCTGTTGCATCTTTATTGCTTATGCATCCTTGACCACCGTAAACCGAAAATTTGGTCATCGAGTTGAATTCAGCATTTTTCTCGTCGTGTTGACCAGAACAGTCGGGATCAAAAACCCGGATATAAATAGGTTGTTTAAAATCCTGTTTGATTTTGAAAAAAAAGGTTTGACTGAAGTCATCGTCCCCCCATTTTGTCCCAGCGTCTTTTCCAAACGTCACCAAAAAGGGTATATTCTCATCTTTGGCAGGAACAGGTTGCGCGAGCATTTTACTTGAAATGGCAACCAATATTAAAAGTATAAACTTATTCATGCGTTTCACTGGTGAAGGGGTATTGCAGTATTAATTTAATCTGTTGTTGGGGTAGTACTTTCATATTGTGCCTTGTAGCAATAGCTATGGCTTCGGGTTTTACGTGCAATTGGATTAAAAGTTCCCTTATTTGTAATGCCTTTGTATGCGCTGCCTCAGCCTTGTCTTCAGAGGAGTATTCGCAAATGATTTGGAGGTTCATGTCTGGCTCTATGTTCATCACGGCCGCGACATATTTTACTTTGCGGGTGTAATCTGCTTCGGTTGCTATATAGGCTGTGGTGAGTGGTGCTGTTTGTTGAGTTGTATTTGAGTTAAGTGCAACAGACTCCTTGGTGTTATCAGTGTTGATCGCCGTTTTGTTGACATTCGATTCTGTAGTTTGATTTTCGGCAGTATGCAAATGCGAACTCATTTCACGTACAACATCGTAAACGTTATCGGTTGACATGCTTTGTACGATCTGAACATCATAGCCTTTTTCGCGATAATCACTGAAGAGTTGCAAAAGGTCTGACATGTCATTGGTTTGTTCAATTACATAAATAAACTCCTTTTGATTGGTCATTTCCAGTACTTTTTTTGGGGCTTTGCCCCAACGAGGATCGTTGATGCGCAAGCTGTCTGTGCTCCGGCAGAGGGCGATGTAATATCGTGGAAACACTTGTTGGCCCTGAAGATTCCGGACAACCTCAGGATATGAAATGGGAATTGGAATGATTGGAGGGTATTTCTCATGAACAGAATCGGCCTGAATAACTATGGGCTGCTCAACACATATGGATTTTGGAGACACACGTTTTGTGCCTTTTGTTTTCATCCGCACGTTGAGCATGAATTCACCTTCTGTATCAGGCTTCCATGTGAATTGTTTGCCGGTGCCCACGACTCGGTCATTCAGTGTCCATTCTAAAGTTGTAGTGTCGATGGATAAGGCAGAAGGAATTTTTATGGTGCCATTGACGTACTGGCTAGTTGACCATTTGGGAGGGATTTCGATATAGGGGGATTCGGGCCGATTTATTTCAATTTCATCTTCATTGGCCGTCATAACGTAACGGTGCGTTAATGTGTCGAGCACCTCAAGTGCATATGTATAGTGCCCAAAATCATTGAAGCATTTTTTTACTTGTGAGCCACGAATGGAATCTCCATCATTGAAGCGCCACATAAAAACATATGGGAGATTCCCCTTTATTGGATAATTTTCATCTGAAAATAGATAACAGAAGAAAGGAGGTGCATTGGTTATGCAGTGCTTGAAGTCGTCGTTATAGCGCGTGAATAAATATAAGTCGTCATTGTCCCCGTCACGATTGGAACTAATACATCCGCGATTGCTACCTTTTTTTTCGGAGTAGGCGAAATCATCGTCGGCCGAATTGATTGGTTCAGGTAATCGCTCTGGCTCGAGATACGTTCCATCTTCTTTTATTTGGGCGCTATATATGTCCAAACCTTCACTGTCTTTTCTGCTGTCGGAGGTAAAATAGAGCACCCCAAACTCATCAATGAAAGGATAGAATTCGTTGCCCGATGTATTGATGGTTGGCCCAAAATTGATGGGAGTGGTCCACGCATTGTTTTGCCATAGGCAATAGTATAAGTCCGAACCACCATGGCCTCCAGGTTGATTGCTTGAGAATAAAAGTAAACTGTCGTTATTGGCTATGTATGGGTGTCCGCAACTATAGCTGGAATTGCTGCTATTGTATTGAAATTCTTTATCCAAGATCCATTCGCGATTATATTTTTTTGCGGACATGATGCCTAGAGCATATTTTTCGCTTTTGTCCTTTTTTTGGCTGAGCGCATTTTTGAGGTTTCCTGTAAAGTACATGACTTTGCCGTCCTGGGTAAAGGTGCATTGCGCCTCGTTCATAATCGTATTCACTTGGCCTCGAATGGCGGTTGGCTCTTCCCATTCGCCTTCTGTATTTAATGTTGTTTGAAAAAGGTCAGTGAAGAAATGATGAATGGTGTCTTCGTTGTAAGTTATCTCTGTTTTTTGGCGTGCAGAAGAGTAAATAAAGTGGCTGCCATAAAATGTTCCTCCAAAGTCTGCTTCGGAACTATTGAAAGGTGCCGGTGTAAGCTCATACGACTGGCTGTTTGCTACAAGAGCAAAGAGGAACAGCACAATCAAGGCGATACTTTTTGTAATTGGTGGCACAAGAAAAGGGTTAAAGGCGTTCCTTTCTACGGCCTATGGAAATCTAAGGTTGCAATTTAGCTTTTGCGGATGATTTTGAATTCAACACGGCGATCATCAGCAAGAATTCGATTGCTGTCTCTGTGCAGTGCACTCTGCAGTTCTCCCATCCCTCTTGTTTGCAATCGAGTGCGTGAAATTCCTTTGCTGGTTAGATATTCTGCAACACTTTCAGCGCGTTTTTTGGAAAGTATTAGGTTGTTGTCTTCGGTGCCTACACTGTCAGTGTGCGCGATTATTTCCAGAGAAGTCGATGGTTGAGATTGAAGTACTTTTACTATGTAATTCAACTCATCGAACGATTGTTTGTTGATAGCAAAGCTCCCAGTTTCAAATTTGATGTCGTTGAATTTATTCATTTGTTTATTCAGCGCAGATTCTATACTATCCGGAATATACCACCAGTTCCTAACGCGTGAACGTTCAGATACAACTTGTTCTTGATCCTTGATTATACTGGCATTATATCCATTGGAGCGCAAGTCTTGGAGGATAGGCATGGTGGCAGCAAAGTCATTTTCAGCACCAACAGTGTAGTGAAACAAAGAGTCTCTATTGGAGGTGCGTTCAGTAATTTCAAAGTGGATATTGGCGAAAAATGGGTCGTCCATTTCCATTTTTGTTTCGCTTTGTTTGAATTCGACGAAGTATTCTACGGAGTCGCGTGCGGTACTAATGAAAGTTGTATTGTTTATGGTAAGCGCGTCTGGTTCTTTTAGTTCGTCGCTAACAATGCTTTTCGAGGGGTCTTCGTTGGATTCTATGGCATAAATCGTTTTGGTTGCACATCGGGATTCCATCTCTCCGTTAGAATTTGTACCTATAAACAACAAGTCGAGTTGATATTCGCCTGGTTCAGTATATTGATGAAAAACCACCTCACCTCGTTCATATCCACCATCGCCAAATTGCCAGTGTACCTCCTCCACTTTAAAGGAGTCAATTTCGGTTGACTGAGCCACAAACCGCTGCAAACTGTCATATGCAAATCTCTCACGACTATCAATAAATGGCAACTGACTTTTCTGTATGCTTAGTTGCAATTCTGAAAGGTTGGCATAAAGGACCTGAGTAGTGCTATCATACACATTCAACGTAGCCGTATATTCTCCTAAGTTCGCAAAACAATGCTTCACCTTTAGTCCTTTGTATGTATTGCCATCGCTGAAGGCCCATTCATAGAGCATTGGAACTGTATCGCTTGGGACAATGGTGGTTTCCTCAAATAGGTAACAAAAATGAGGTTTGACGGATTCTGCACAATCCTTGAATTCAGGTCTAGGAACGTAAAATGCAAATACGCGATCAACGCCATTTTCTCGATTGCTTACGAGATATCCTTGTTCATTGGATGATGTATAAATCAACTGAAGATCATCACTTGGTGAATTAAAGGGCTCGCCTAATTTTTGTGCGGATTCAAATGAAGTTCCGTTCCATTTAGCGCGATATAAATCATAGTCCCCGTTTTCTGTGTTTTGAGAAGCAAATATCAGATCGCCTTGTAAGTTGATCGTTGGGAAAATTTCATTTTTTTCTGTGTTTATAGCATTGTCAAGAAGAATAGGGGAACTCCAGTTAGCATTACTCCAGGTAGAATAGTAGATGTCTGTGCCTCCAGAACCTCCGGGAGCGTTGCATGAATAATATAATCGGTTTGTTTTATTGTCAAAGTAGGGATGCCCCGTTTGGAATTCGAGCATTTCATCGTTGTGCGGAAATGCACTTTCAACGAATTTGCCATTCTTGCGCTCTAAAATAAAAATTCCGAGTGCGGTTGATTTGCGATTGTGGTTGGTAGCCGCTATGGATCTCGAAAATACATACATTTCTTTTTCTTGGATGTATTGACCACAACTTTCATTGAGTTGACGTTGTGGTATATCCGCCAATGGGATCATTTTTTTGGAAGCTGTATCGCTAATAGAATAAATCGTGGTGCTGTTATTCCCTGACTGATCTTTGAATTCAACGAACCGTGATGATGGTCGTTGTGATGTAACAAGGAGTCCTTGATCTTTGACGGAGATTCCATAAATGCCAGTTTCAGCATACACTGGAAGTGGGTATAAGGTAAAGTCTTGACCGAAGAGACGGACGCTCAAAAGAGTGAATAATAGGATGATATGGATTTGAAATTGTTTCAAAGCGTACGGGGTGATGTAACTCGGTTGTTATAACTTAAAACATAACTTAACATCCATTCATGTGAAGCTTGACGTGAAGTGCGTAATTTACTGGATGGGTAGTCGTAGCTGTAATGAATACCCAATTGATCATTAACTTTCCATTGCATCAAAAACATAACGGCATCTTTGTGACGATATCCTAATCCTGCACTTAGTGCTTCTGTATCCGCCAATACGAATCCTTCCGTTTGATGTTCTAATGAACTGATTTTTTTTGTGTAAACTCCTGTGTGAATTTTCCAACTTTCGTTGATTTTCCATTTTTTACCAAGGAGTATATGATAATTATAATCACTCATGGAATGGCTCGATTTCCATTTGCCACCACCGGCATAGGTGGGGGTCATCATACGAGGAACGGATATGCCAGCATACCATAATGGAGCACTATAGAATAAGCCCGTTCCCATTTGAAATGTGATACTACTTGTATTCTGGGTGTTTGCATTTGGGTCATTGGCTTCGGCTAGAATAACATCGTTTCCAGCGAAGGCAAGTTGTGCAATACCAGCTTGAAGACCGAAACGCAGATGATGTCCTTGACGAACCTGAAGTTTGTAAGTTCCTCCAGCCATGAAGCTATTGGTGCGCAAGAGTCCAATTCGATCACTTGAAATTGAAAGTGCACCATAAATGCTGTTGTTTACAATAGGAAAGGCAGCTTGTAGCTGTGCTGTAGTAGGCGCCCCATCAATTCCTAGCCACATTTTGCGGTATTGCAATTGTGCGTCAAGGGCATTTCTATTACCAATGAATGCTGGATTGATTTGCCAAGGTCTAAAAGCGATCAATGATTGCTGGGCTGCAAATTGGGCTTCTAGTCGGCCTGCAGCGCCAAGCATCAACCAGAACAATATGTTTATTTGTATGATTCTTCTCATCATTGAATTTGAATAAATCCTGTTTCGGTAATCTCTGCAACTTTGAATTCATAGAAGTAAGTGTCAGGTGGCAACAATTCTCCATTGTTGTTCTGTCCGGACCAGTCGTTCATGTAGTTATGATGTTCATACACAACTTGTCCCCAGCGATTCACAATGCGCAGCCATACTGTGGCAACCTGATCTCCGGGTATGATGAAATTATCATTGATGTGATCGCCATTCGGTGTAATGGTATTGGGTACAACTAATCCTGTAAATGAAACTGTTGTCGTGTCACTCGCAACGCATATGCCGTTGCTGGCTGTTAGTATCATATCATATGCTCCGGCAATAGGCACTTCAATATTGGCGTTCAAATCATCAATTTGATCGATTATGATGCCTATGTTATCACTGGTCCATACATAATTATCTGAAGTAGTTGTGCCTTGCATTTGAGCATCAAGCCCAAATGCTACAACCTGATCTTCGCCGGCGTCAACTAATCCGATTGGTTCATCATTGAGAACTTCGAAAGTGGATACAGCTTCACATTCACCATGCGAGTAAGTCACTTCAAACAAGTGGTTCGTATAGCTACCCATAACGATTGTTACAGCATCTGATGTATAGGATACGTTGCTGTTTTCGTCATTGCTCCATTGTATTGTTGTGGCATCCGTCGCCCAATAAAATGTAAGTGAATCTCCACAGACGTGATAGTTGCTCAACAGACCTTTTGAAGTTGGCAATGCCATCACTAGTATTGTGATTGTTGTATCCGCAGGGCATCCTTCAATAATCGCCTCACCATCAAGTGAATATTGCCCTGGCCC
Source organism: Bacteroidota bacterium (assembly GCA_039796595.1). Classification (GTDB taxonomy): domain Bacteria; phylum Bacteroidota; class Bacteroidia; order Flavobacteriales_D; family Sanyastnellaceae; genus CANHSF01. The sequence continues at coordinate 4,204 of JBDKJN010000290.1, read as the reverse complement.
CAATTGAGCAGGATCAAGTTCTAATCCAATGTTTTCATCGTTTACGAACCAAATGATACTATCGAAGTTTTCACTTGGAAGAGATACCGGTTCGGCGTTTTCACAATAGTTGGTTGTTGTCATGATAGCAGGCCATTCAATTGAAGGGATAATGATTGTAAATGAATAGGTGCTGCTATTATTATACATATCTGTCGCTATTAATGTCATGGGGTTTTCTCCTTCCATCAATGGTGAATTCGTTATGGAGTAAGTGTAAGAACTACAGTCGGACATCATTGGTAAATCCCATGTCTCATTCGCCGAACACAAATGAATCATGTCGTTTGGTATTGGTTGGATAATGGGGCCTATGACATCTTCTACAGTGAGTTGGAAGTAGCTCGTATCTCCGCTCTGTCCTTGCTCATTAACACCAAAGTAGCCAAGGTTATACTGACCCACGGCATAAGTGCTGCTATAGGGAAGAGTCGTTGATATGGTCATCTGCGAGCATCCAGGTTGGGCGTTGAGCAATTCGATCCAGTTGTATTCCGCATTGCAGTTGATAGGGTCGATATACAGTGTCATATCATCCAACTGTGGCAAGGGTGACAGATCATTAGATAAAAGATTTAAAGATATGGATGTACTTGCCGATAGGCCAGCTCCGTCGGTGATCACGATTTCAACAATGGAGTTTTCGTTAATCACTGTTCCGCTTATTGGGTTTTGTGTGATTTGAAAAGAACAATTATCTGTCGCGTAAATCCCATTGGATAAGTCCGGTACCACATATTGGCAATTATTGTCCAATGCGAGATCGATTGTTTCTTCAAAGGCGAGAATAAATGGCATTTGTGTATCAACTGGTTGGAAGACCACATTGCAGCCAGCAGACCCATCATCAATGGAACTCACTACAATGTAGAATTGAACAGCGTTCAAATAATAACTTTCATTGTTTTGGAAATTCCAAGTGTAAGCACTTTCGGTAATGACCGGAATAGTATTGATTTGATTGATGATATCGATGTCATAAATTCCACAACCAACACTCATAGGTACCTCAATAGTATCTGGACATATGACTTGCAATGGATTATTGATCCAATCAAAGACAATATCAAAAGTACATACTTGGCTAAGTCCATTTGAAGAAACATAGGACATCGTCACAGTTGTATTGTCATACAATGTTGTATTTGCTTCGGGTGATTGAATGTTAGTCCATCCAATGCCATCACAACTTTCGATGTTAATCCATGGCCGCATATCTCCTATTACGTATGAGCTACCTTGGACGGTGATCAATGTGTCGTTCGGACAAGTGAATTCAGGAATAGCTACGTCATATTGCAAATTCACCGTACAACTACGGTTGGGTTGAGTTTCCGAAACGAGATCAATTGTTACGTATTCATAGATTGAGTACAATTCACCAACATTGTAGTTGATATTGCTAATGGTTTCTACAACTACTCCGCAAGAATTGAGCACTACACCTTCGATCAATGGCATATTGAAGGTACATGTATTGGAAGCATCTATAGACCATGTTTCGGGACATTCAATGGTGTAATCAAGAATTTCAGAATACGTTATGCTAGATGAACATGTACTAGTTATTCCTTCATTGGTTGTGAGTGTAAAGGTCACTGATTCAATGGAGGTATCCGTGAATACATCTTGTGCCGACGGCGATTGCTCGATGGAATACATGTTTGCATCAGTGCAATTGTAATCTACTGAGACTTCTGAAATGAAGTTACTGAACTGGTTTGAACATGCTGCGGTGAACGGTTGCAACACATTGGTCGGACAAATGATTTCAGCGGTGGTGATTGGCAATTCCACTGCAACGGTGCATTGTAATGTTTGGTCATTGTCCAGCACCACATACAATGCAATGTCTGAGTGGTCACCAAGCCATGTAGAATTGGGTGCGGGCTCTTGTGTCCATGTTATTGGTTCAGCGCAGCCTCCACCAAGCGTTGCTTCAGCTATTACATCACCAACAATATAGGTGCAAGACTCATTTAAAGAAAGTGTTGCAACTGTAGGGCAGAAAAGTGTTGGATTTTCTAGTTCAACGAATGCTATTGAGGCATTACAAAAAGTTGAATTACCGGATGCGTCGAACACTGTGATCAGAACAATTCCGTCATCGCTCATTATACTTCCAGCGGCTGGGAATTGCGACCAGGTTAAACTGGCAGAAGGGGTGCAATTGTCCATTGCTGCGTATGCGCCAATGACTTCGGGTACTAAATTTTCACAGTCGATCACTTGAGCACTGAAAATGGTATCGGGACAAACAATAGTTGGAGCAAGACTGTCTAAGAAGGAAATGTAATTTGTGCATCCGAAATGTTGATCGAGATAGAATACATCGACTATAACATTTTGGTCATCACTTATAAGCAACCCAGGAGCTGGTGATTGCTCATAGGTCCAGGCGTTATCCGGTAAACAAGAATTGGTGATGACCAGCTGATTGCCGAAATCAGGTACAATTGCATCACAAGTCTCAGAACTATACAAAATCAAATCATTTGGACATTGCACATACAACGCAAGGTTGGCTTCTGCATGTATGGCAACTTCACATGAAGCAATTCCAAAGTTTTCTGATTCTGCTGATAATATGAACGAACTAAAGTCGTCTATCTGGGCAACAGTGCCTGGTTCAGGTGATTGTGACCAAATAATCTCATCGTTCCCTCCGCACGGCAGATTCACAACTCCCTGATCAATGTAATTTCCAAGTGTGTAAGAACAGTCTTCATTGAGCAATAATGAAACAGAGTCAGGACAGACTAAGTTAAGTTCGTTGGTTTGTATAAACTCAACCTGAACGGTGCAGCCCTGCATATTCCCGGTACCATCACCAACTGCAATTTCAATGGGATAAATTCCAGCCATGTCATAAACGGTTCCAGGGTTTATCGATTGTTCATAGAAAAGCCCTTCAGAGTCACTAACACAATTGTCAAACGCGACAATATAATCGTGCATGTCTGGAAAAATAAATTGACAGTTTTCATCCGAATTAATTTGAATATTTTCGGTAGGACATTCCAGATAAGGCGCTATCAAGTCAATTGTAGACACAAGAAAGCTACAAGAGCTAGTGGCACCTGATGGTTTTGTCGCCGTAATTATTACATCTACGCTTTCAACACCAGATATGATGGTGCCTATTGGCGGGCTTTGAACAAATACAATATTATCAATGTCGCTGCATGAGTTGGAGACAGTGATCGCTCCTGTATAGTCTGGTAGTGTCGCGGTACAGTTTGCGCCTAGTTCTAGGGTTTGTGTGTCTATGCAACCCAGAGTTGGTGGTGCTAAATCGATTGGTTGCACGATAAAGCTACAGGTTGAAATATTGTTACTGAAATCGATTACAGAAATGATTATGGTAGTTGAAGCACTTCCAATGATCACTGTGCCAGCTCCAGGGGTTTGTTCAATTTGAATGTCAGACGATACTGTGCAATTGTCGGATGGATCAATCAAAGTGGTATAGTCTGGTATGATGTAGTTGCACTCCTCATTCAGTTCCAAGGTTTGATTTTCCGGACACAAGAAAGTTGGTGGAGTGTTATCTACACGGCTCACATTGAACGTGCACGATGAAGTGTTGTTGGCCTCATCAGTAGCGGTCAATGTGACAACAGTGGTGCCAACACCACTTACGGTTGTGCCTACAGCTGGCGATTGAGTGATGATGATATTTGCCGCAGCAGAACAGTTGTCGCTCTTGGTAGCCAAAGAACGATAGTCGCCCAAAGTTGCTGTACATGAACTGTTCAAAGACAAGGTCTGTGCTGTAGGACAAGTGATCGAAGGAGGAGTGTTATCTACACGATTAACATTGAAAGTGCATGATGCAGAGTTGTTGGATGCGTCGGTAGCGGTCAAAGTAACAACGGTAGTACCAACACCACTTACAGGTGATCCTACTGCGGGCGATTGTGTAATGGTGATGTTTGCAGCACCAGAACAGTTGTCACTCTTTGTAGCCAATGAACGGTAGTCGCCCAATGTTGCATTACATGAACTATTCAATGCCAGCGTTTGCGCAGCAGGGCAAGTGATCGAAGGCGGCGTGTTGTCTACTCGATTAACGTTGAAAGTACAAGATGCAGCGTTGCCAGCCGCATCAGTGGCGGTCAAAGTAACAACAGTAGTACCAACACCACTTACAGCTGAACCTGCA
>JBDKJN010000289.1:0-9380 GCA_039796595.1 Bacteroidota bacterium | reverse complement strand
TGAGTTACCGCATTGCGATAGTTCAACCACTTGAAACAGGAACAGAAATCAATAACACAGCTTCGATTTACTTTGACAACAATCCAGCAGTGGTGACCAATACCACTTGGCATACCATCTACAACTGTGAAGAATTTGATGTGCAACTCAATGCCGATGAGAGCCAGTGGTGCGCAACACAAACGGTTGATATCAATGCAATACTACCATGGGCAGATACGTATATGTGGTCAGTGAATGGCGAGGTGGTGAGCGAGCTTGCTGAGCTCCAAATCACGGAGCCGGGCGAAAAGCAAATCACTTTAGTGGTGGATAATCCATTGTGTGGAGTATTTGAAGATTCGATCACACTCAATTTGGAAGAGGTGCAAATGCAAAGCATTCAGGCATCAGCAACGAGTGTTTGTGAAGGAGAAACAGTAGATCTTTCAGCAGTTGCAACTAGCGATAGTTATATATGGAGCAGTAATGGCAATACGCTTTCGACTGATAATGCGATTACAGTTGCAACAAGTGGTACTTATGCATTGACAACAACTTTTGGCACTTGCGAACAAACCAATAGCATCAATATTGCGGTAACACCATTGCCTGATGCAAACATCACACAATCGGTAAACGTGTTGTCGACACAAGCAAATGCCAATTGGACCTATCAGTGGTATTTGAATGATGAGTTGATCATGGGAGCAACAACAAGCTCGTACGAAATTGAAGTGTCTGGGATTTATCAGGTCATGGTAATGAACGGATCATGCGAACAGTCCGCCGAGATCAATGCTTCATACATCAGTGTTGAAGAGAATATAGACGCATCGTGGGCATGGTATCCAAATCCAGTGGTAGATGAGTTGACATTGACCTGCACGGCTGACCAAATGGATCAACAATTGGAAGTAGTGGATGTGACGGGGAGAGTTGTCTATTCAGTAAGAATCACTCAAAGTCAGTTACGAATTGATACTTCAAATTGGTCGAGTGGGGTGTATATACTGAGAACCAACGACGCGACAACCATTGGTCGGGTAATGAAAAAATAGTCTTGGCATCGCCGATATAAACTGCTGAATAACGATGTTAGGATGTGTTAGAAAGGCGATCATGTGATCGCCTTTTTCTATACGATATTTAGTGAGTAAATTAAGAAATCGAGTAGGATGAGTTTGTAAGGCAGTTTCCAGGTTTTAGATTTCGTGTTTTGTGCATCAAGGATATTTGATCCATTATGAGCGAATCACTCCTTTTGCTGGCCATGTTTTGAGGTATTTGTTCAAACTTTCCGCCAAATGGATCCGGTGACGATTTTGGTTTCCTTTACTAATCCTAGTTTTGCAAATTCTTGCAATTGAACTTCTGCCTGATCAAAAGAAACTCCAAGTGCAATACTCACTTCTTTAGCAGTCCATGTTGGGTAGATGGTGAACAGGTGAGATAGTGACTTATCGTAAGAATGCGCCTTGATTTCAGCACTTCCTGTCATCAGTGCTTTTTCAATTGAGACGTAAGGTTTGCTACCATAAATTACTTCATTACGTCCTTCAGGAAAGCGAATGATAAGTGTTGGGAAGCCGCGCACTCCGCTTTTGCGTGTAAGCAATAAATCACTTTCGAAAGCGGATCGAGCTTCTCCTGAAAATGCTACGTGTAGTTGGGCTGTGTCTAGGCCAACCTCTTGTGCAGCTGCAGCAAGGACGGGCCATTGAGCAATATTTTTATTTTCAATAAACACCATTTCACGGATTCGACGCAAGAAGAGCATGGCCCGATGTTGGTCTTGCATTTGTGCGGCCTTGAAGGCGATGGAAGGAGGATAAGAGGAATGCAACGGGTCATTCAACCAAACACTACCATCTATGGGCATTTCATAGTAAGCAGCCACCTCTCTCCAATGCCCATAGACATCAGAGGGTTTGCTAATACCACCACTATTGTATGACCAGTCGGGCAACAGTCCGCCCATAAAGTATCGAATAGCGATGTCATGTCCATATTCCATTTTTAATCGGCGCAACTGCGGTTCAAAACCCCAACATGAGGAGCATATCGGATCGGTAAAATAGTCGATCGTAATTGTTGGGACAGTGATCGAAGTGTCTTGGATCTCGATTGATGTTGGCAATGCGCAAGCTCCTGATAAGGTATCACATGTTGTTGACATGGTATGAAGGGATTTGGTAGATGAAGTTTGACACCCAAGAAGTACTGACCCGATAGCGGAAATCAGCCCAATGAGATGTGTTTTTTTATTGTTTTGGAAAACCATAGCGCAAAGGTGTGCTACTTTTACAAACCAAACAATAGGTCATTTTTTTCTGACTATCATGAATTCGAATTGTCCGGCAACCGAACTTTTAAAAGCCCTCAATGGCAAATGGAAGTCTGAGATTTTCCAGTTTGCTACAAGGGGTCCTGTGCGTTTTGGAAGCTTAATTAAGAGCCTTCCTGAAGCGAATAAACAGAGTTTAACGGTGGCGCTGCGTGAACTTGAACATGATGGTTTTTTAAATCGGAAAATTGTTCAACTAAAACCACTGCACGTGGAATACAATCTTACCGAAAAGGGAAAAAAGGCCATCGATATTTTTAAATCTTTAGAACAATTAAAGTCATGAATTGGAGAATTGTAATTGGTGTGGTGTTTCCATTTATGTATGGTGCAGCTTTAAATGCCCAATCATATACGAGTTATATGACAGGTGATGCAGCCAACGTCGACAGCATTCCGACTTACGCTGTTGTTATGGCTGGTGGTGCCGGCGACCACGACAATGCAATGAAGTGGATGTTGGAACGCGCCAATGGTGGAGATGTGCTTGTGTTGCGAGCTTCAGGTTCAGATGGGTACAATGACTATTTTTATTCCGATCTAGGAGTTGACGTCAATAGTGTGGAGACCATCGTTTGCAACAACGCCTCATCGGGAAGTGATCCATATATCCTACAACGAATAGCAGAAGCCGAATGCATCTTTTTTGCCGGAGGCGATCAATACGATTATATCGACTATTGGATGAATAGCCCAGCGGAAATTGCCTTAAATGATTTCATTCATGTCAAACGTGGAGTGATGGGAGGAACAAGCGCTGGAATGGCAATTTTGGGAGGACATGTTTTTACCGCTGAAAATGGGACGATCACTTCTTCTAACGCGCTGAACAATCCTTTCAGTTTGTCCATGACCTTGATTCACGACGATTTCTTGACACACCCTTATTTGCTTGATGTGATCACAGATACTCATTATGACGATCCCGATCGCAGAGGGCGGCATGTAGCGTTTATGGCACAGATGTCTTACACTGGGGTTACACAACCTCTGGGTATTGCGTGCAATGAATACGTGGCTGTGGCAATAGACGAGAATGGTATGGCTTATTGTTTTGGTGAATATCCACAATACGATGAATATGTCTATTTTTTGCGACAAGGCTGTACTTCTCTCGGTGGCCCTGAAACGATAGAGCCTTTCGAGTCATTAACCTGGGATCACAATCAACAGGCACTCAAAGTATATCGAGCTAATGCACGTTTAGATGGCTCGTCAACATTTGATCTCAATAATTGGGTCGACAACAATGGAGATGGACAATGGCAGGATTGGTCGGTTGTATCGGGCTCAATTAATTTTAACGAAAACACCAGTGCTCCCGATTGTTTTATAACGCGTATACATGAACCAATTTCAACTTTTGAAATAGCCAGGGTGTTTGCTACTGAATCGGAATTGGTTTTGCGATCGGCCAATGATGGCCAATGGATAGTGACTGATGTGATGGGAAGACAGGTAGCTCAATGGTATGTTTTACAAGGGGAAAATAGAGTGGGAATTCCCAATTGGGCCGCAGGCGTTTACGTTGTTCAGTTTATCGATAAAAAAGGTAACCGCCAAATGGGACAGCGTGTTTGGGTTGACTAACGCTCATTTCGGCTGGTAAAACCGAATGAAGATTCGGCTGGTGTAAGGTGGTATAATCGGAATTGATCATTCTCAAAAAGCAACTGATGTGTGGATAGCTCAAGGTCTTGTCCAAAGCGTTCTTTACAGATCAAAACAAATTCCAATCCTTGGTCTTGCATGTTGGTCAAATGACGATGATTCATCAATTCTTCATTGGTACACAACCAACCCTTGCGATGGGTAAAGTACATCGCACTTGGATTCGGAGAGCAGTTGATGGCTACCAATGCTTCTTTCGGAGTAAAGCGATCCATCAAGGTTTCCAGAGCAGTATAGTGCTCGTAGCTTTTCTTCCAGGTCAAATCATGGTATTGATTGGAAAGGCTTTCAATAATGATCACTATGAGAAGCAAGGTAGAATAACGAGTTGGCAATTGTTCGATGAGGTAGGCGACCAATAAGGCGAAGATGGGTACAAAAGGAATGATGTAATAATCGTGCTCATTGAAAGTTGCGCCGCTTTTGCACATGAGTGCTATAAGTCCAATCGTAGTAGCACTTAGAGCTAGAATAAGGGTTTTTTCCTTTTTGTATAAGATCCAACCAGTTGCACAGATAAAAGCCAACCCACCGATATATTTGAGTGGACCAACAAAAATGCGGCCCAATGCGACTCCAATGTTTACGAGAATTTCGTGCGCCCCAACAGCGACGCTTTTTCCCATAAAAAAATGGGTCATGCCATAGACATCGGTCAGATAAGGTGTCCATATCCAATACCAATGCAACACGGGAAGGGAACAAATCACGAAGACTGAAGTTAGAGTGATTTTCTTCGCGAACGTGCCCCAATGCCACACTAATACGGGAACAAGGATCATTGGAAGGGCAGCAGGAAGTTTGCTCATTGCTCCCAACGCAAATAAAAGACCAGACGTAAGCGCATAGATCAAATTGGAATTTGAATCTCTTAAGTAGCGCCAGGCACTATAGATGGACATAAGGATCAATGATACCGCCATCGTATCGGGCATGATTTTGCGCCCGAATGTGAACCATATCGACGTGCCGAGTAACAATGTGCTTATAAAAGCTCTTCGTTCTGTGAACAGATCTGCAACCAGCCGATAGAAAAAATAAAGTCCCAGACTTGTGATAAGAAGATTGATCAAACGTCCATACCAATGATCATATCCAAATACAGTGGAAACGACATAAACCAAATAATTCAACAATGGAAATTCCATTGCACTAATACCATCCGCGGCCCCTCCGAAGTCTAGACGAGGAAAATATAAATTGGGATCAACCTCATAGAAGTTGCGTGCCACCATGGCCACAGTGCTTTGACGCCAATTGTGGTTAACTTCAATTGGTGCATGAGTGATTCCGATCAGTCGTAAGCAAAACATTACGACAATCCAAAATCGGATATCGCTAAACCAAAAGTGAATTAATGGCCTATTGCTCACGAATTACACACCGAATTGCGATAGGTGATGTTCCAAATGTTTGTAGAACATGTTGTTATGTTCCTTGGCTGTCATAGGTCCAAAACTATGTGCATCACGGCCTTCAAATGCTTGTTCACCCATTTGACAAACCTTGCGGATGTAGTTAGTTAATCGCTCTTTCTCACGATTAAAGTCGCGTTGATCAACAATGAGAAAAGCAGGAGCTGTTCGTGAGTTTTTCTTATAGGGCACTTCGTTGACTACTGTACTTTTTACAAAAGCTTTGAGCAGAAAACGCGCAAACGCACCCGGCTTAGGATGCTTGTCTTCCAAACTCATTTCGTAGGTGACATTGCAATGCGCTAACATTTGAGCAACATTCATTTTACCCCACAACGGTTGTGACTGTGGTGTAAGTTTTTCAATACGTGAAATAACTTGTTCGCCTATTTCTGACTGAAATATATTCGGTAGGGCCATGTTTTTACTATTTGCCCGCAAGGTAAGGATTTACCGAAATAGAATAGGTGTGTAGGATTAAGATTTCTTACACGTACTGATGCCAAAGGGGACATAAAGCGGACAGAATCCCATAAAGGACGTGAGCAAAAAAATAGCTCCCAAAACCACGGCAATGATTCCGATAGTCCCTTCAAGTATTCCTGTGGAGTAGAGTAGACCCAATAGGATGGCGATTGAAATGCGAATGGTCTTGTCCATTCTTCCCATATTCTGTTTCATAGGTGATTTTGTTTTGTTCACCCAAAAGTGCTCGGAAAAGGGAAAATAATTCGTGACAAAGATCACCTTTACCTATGATTTACATTGAATCAATTCTATTTACGACCTATTCAATTCACTCATAAACTTGTATTTCTCCATCTGTTGATTTGCAGTAAAATATAATGATCCCAGGAGATAGGATAACACGGATGCCATGGTCCAAACATACCACGAGCGATCATTGGAGATCGCTCGTGAGATGAAATTCATATTTGAATGAATGGCTATATCGCTGCTTGCGCTGCGGCTACAGCCGCCTGTGCATTGATATTGCCATAGCCGGTATTGCTGCTTGTTCCAGGGTAATATTGACTAGTAGTTTTTAAGAAGTTATACACTTGAGTTTTAGTGAAGTTGGGGTTTATAGACCAAATTAAGCCTGCAACTCCAGCGACAGAAGCCGTAGCGACTGAACTTCCGCCGATATAAGCGGGACTAGTGCCGCTTGGACGCAAACTCAAACTATTGCGGTCGCTGTTCGCACTGCGCTCCATAACTACTGTAAGGTCAACTTGACTACCATCATGGCAAGTGCTGCAGGTGTTGTAATTTTCTTTCACCCCTGTTACCGCAACACATTCGTTATGCGCTGCCGGATAAACCACGCCCCACCAACTTGTCCAACTCAGCGAAGTTCCTGCGGCACACAAAAGTAGTTTACCCATATTGTTAGCATAAACCACACCATCATAAAGCACGCTGCTATAGAATGGTGTGCCGATAGACATACTCACCACGCGAACGTCAGATTTATTGCCCATCTTGATCAGAGCATTTTTTACACCAGTACGCTCCGAACTTTTGTCGAGTACCACGTCTTCACATCCGCGGATAAAATGCAAATTGGAACGATATGCAATACCTGTTGTTGCGCCACTATTATTTTTTGGGCCAACGGCTACACCTGCCATGCTCGTGCCATGTGAACAGCTTGTGAAGGCCGAACTTCCCCACGTGTAGTCTGTTGTCACACTGCGACCAATATTGCTGTCGCCATTGTTGAAATCGCCATTGAGAAGCGGTTGAGCACTGCTGATGCCGGCATCAATCACACCAATGGTAATTCCCTGACCGCTCGCCATACCCCATGCTCCAGGGACTTGTATGGAATTGAAGTTCCATGGCAACAAGCAGTTTGGAGCAACAGTAGAGTAGTCCGATGCATTGAGAGCAGTGCCACTTACTCCACAGCCGGATGTAGAACGATCTTGATCCGATCCTGGCCAATAATCCAAAGGTTCGAGATAACGTACATTTTGCAAATTCGCCAAACGTTCTACCAATACTTTGCTGGTAGTACGAATAGTGATAATGGGAAGCACTGGATCGTCTTCTATCAAGATGTCCTCCAGCCGAAGTGCAGCAGTACGGTGGTCGCGACTAAGAATGCTCAATATCTCATCCACGAGAGCGTCGTGCGTTTCTTTCCACACACCACTTTGCAAATTGATTTTATGCATTTGACTTTCGATGTCCACCATACCCGCAGGTTGATACCCGATGGCCAACGCTTGTTCGCCATCAAACAAGGCGCTCCATAGCCAATCGATAGGCGCTTTGTCCCAACGAAAATCTCCGTCGCGTTCCAAAGAAGCAATGACCAAACGATCAAGGTCACTTTGACTCATTGGCTCTGTAAGAGTAATTTGGCGATTTGATTTATTGTCGATCAGCTCACTCGAAAGTGGTGATCCATTGGGTGCAAGAACTTGTTGTTCTTTCTGACAGGATGCCAAAAGCACGAGTGCTGAGGCCGTAATGAGTAGGGTACGGTTGATCATCATGAAGCATACATTAGTTTAGTTGTTAGGTCAAATGTATGAAAATCCTATAGAATATGTACAATAGTCTTTAACAACGAATCAAGCGATTGCTGACGCAATAAATTGGGATTCTAGAGGGAGGATATCAGTAAGATGGTGTAAGGTCAACTCATTCCGGAAGGACTTCACACGCGCTCTTTTTGCAAATGTTCTGGACAGTCAATCCGCAAGTCGTTGGCTTCAAGTGGAGCATTCAAAAGGTTGCAATAATGCCCTTTTTGATTGGCCTTGTAATATTGACAGGTAAAGCACATGCGTTGGATCGTGATGACGCCGGATGCATTCAAATGTTTGATCACGCCCAATAAACTCAAGAGTAGGTTTTCTTTATCACTTGGATGCAGTTGATCTATCGGAGCTTGGATTTCACGTGCAAAGAGCGATGTTCTTTCGGCTATGTCCCTCCCTTTTTTGGTGAGTTGAATGATATAACTTCTAGTGTCGTGTGCCTCATAGTGTTTGGCAATAAGACGTTTTTGCTCCAAGGTTTTGATTGTATCGCTAATCGTGGCTTTGGTCATGTTGAACTCGTCGGCCAGATAACTCACTTTTCTTTTTTCTGAAGAATGATGGAGTAAAAAGATCAGCACTTGCACTTGAATAGGACTCATGGCGTGTTCCTTGCTTTCATTCCATAGCAAAACACGGAAAGCTTGTGACACTCTTTCTAAGGAGGTGACAATCTTGCCTTCAATGCTCGAGTTCTGATGCGTTAAGTCAAATGCCGATTTTTTCATGACGCAAAATTAATTGCAATTTTCCATTTCTATAATGTAGTAACCATGTTTGTTGATGGCTTCTTCCCAGGCTGGGCGTACCGTTTCAACATGACAAAATCTACATTCTTTAGAAGACAATGGTTGGCCTTCTTGACCTTTTGTTTTTAGATAATCTTTGCCATAATTGTATATAACGGTGGTGTCTTTAATACTCTCAGGAGCGAGAATGTCGAAGTGCATGATCGCACCGTCTTTACGCGTTACATAGGTGTCCCAAACTGCTACTTTCATTTTTTGTGGTTTATTGTTTTGTGTTTGACTGCATCCTTGGAAGCAGATGATCAGCAAAAGAGTGTGTAATAAATATTTCATGTAAAGCTGCTTAAAAATGCCCCACAAAATTAATTGGCCTAACTTTATGGGGCAATAGATTTTAACCTTTTACATCGGCCATCGATGCACCAAAATTGATGTGCAATACGTTGCCATTTGGAGTCACCAAGGCTGGAACTGATTGTACACCTGCCTTTTCTGCTTCGTCAATACGAGAACGGTCTGTGCCAAAGTGTACCACTTCAACATTGTCGGAACCTAGTAAGTTAATGATGTCATGTTCTGCGCTTACGCATACAGGACAACCTGCATGATAAAATACTGATTTGCTCATTGTTTTATTTTTTAGGGTTATGACTAATTTGTCGGA
>JBDKJN010000288.1:0-9249 GCA_039796595.1 Bacteroidota bacterium | reverse complement strand
GTCGTTTGATGCAGGCACACCATTTTTGGTGAGCATATTGATTTTACCAAAAGTCAATTCGGCGTCCTCGTCTTCCAATGCGTAATTGTAAAAGGCCGAACTCAACTCGTTATTATCACTGACAAACACGATTCGTGTGGTGGTCATTTCAGCTATACAACCACCATTGGGATTCATGATCAATTCTTCACCCGCGGTCACCAGGGAATTGTCATCGAATTTGGCCAGCTCACACGTTGCCGTCAAGAAGAGAGGCAGTCGATACTTATTGGTGAAATTATTAATCGTTTCGATGTTTAATATACGTTCGTGTGCCCATCCCTTTTCGCCGCCATGGCCTATGTAGGTCACGATCAATGCACCTGCTTCAATACGATTGCGAATTTCATCTTCTACCGCTTCATAACGCTCACCACCTGGGGTACTCTCTTGTTGGTACGCATCCATAAAAATTTTGATGAGATCGTACTCCGGGTGATTCAGGGCCGTTGCTTCAGCCAATAAATTACTTTGTGTGGTATGATAAAATTCGCTGGGTCCAGAACTTCCGTCTTGGTCATCTGCCACAAATATCAATTTATTGCGCCATGGGCCGTATGAACTTTGAGCAGCATCACCAATACAACTTGCATCGGTCGAACCATTGGTTTGTTCGGATAGGTAGGCCTGAACCTTGGCTAAATAATCCAGTCCTTGTGAGGTCGAGGCTGCGGGGATCCGTCCGATTCCGCAATCAGAGAAATTATCAGGTGATTGATCATCGTCATCGCTGAGGAAAACAAAATAATCATCGCTAACATAACTTGATAAGGGTGCCTCACTGCGATCGGACTCGAATACAATTACGTTGTTTTCCAAAAATGCATTCCAGCCCTTGTTGCGAGCATAATTCCCATCTCCAAAAAGACAGACGTTTTTTGGACGGAGGTTTTCGTCTCCGTTTGCACGATCGTAAAGCATTTTAACCAGCATACGAATGGCAGTTACATCGGGATTACCCGAACTGAATTCATTGAAAATTTGTTGTTGCGATACGAGCGCTACATTTAAACCTTCAGCTATGTGTATTTCAGCAAGGCCTTCAGCTGCGGTCATATGATTCGGCGCAGCGATAATGAGGTAATCGATATCTGTTAAGCCATGCAAATTCTGATTCTCGACACTTCCAAATGCAGTGGGGGTTAAAAAACCTCCATTGGCAAATGCGATGTACTCACGGGTAAGGTCTTTATAGCCTTTCCATTCATTGATGGTACCAGACGAGGTTATGTTGACCTTTTGTGGAAGGCTCACATCGGTGATGTCCCAGATCTGCCAAACATTTTGTGCTCCTGTCAATTGGTATTGAGCGATTGCATTGGAACCACTCCATGTGGAATCTCGGAAAATCATCTGCGATCCTGTCATATTTAATAGACGTGTCGCATTGATGCGGATATAATCGAGCCAACCTTGGGCATCAGCGTAGCCTTTATTATAAGTAACGCCAACATTAATAGTAGAGTTGACGGGGGTAATCACCATTGAAGCCACGCGAGTGACCGCCTTTGGTGAGGTGGCTGCATCGCCATGAAATGCGGGTTCAGTTGTGACAGAGTTATTTCCAACAGCGTAGGTAAAAGTGCTTGAAAGATCCACAGAACGGATCGCGGCTCGGGTTTGAATCACCGCATCTTTGGTGGTAACAATATTGGGAAAATTAAAACTGAATGAGGAGTTCACATTGGACCCGAACTCGTCACCATAGAATTCGCGCCCTGAAGCGACTAAATTATAGAGGTCGAGTTCATGAAATTGGTAATCCTGAAATGTAGTTACAACATGATCAGCCGGGGCGTCGATTGTTGTTTGGTTGCTGATCCTGAGAGGTTGCGAATCGTCGACACGAATAAAATAATATGCACTATCGGTATAAAAGTGTTTGGTGTGCTGCCAAACGGTTTTGCTCACCGTCGCGTCCGTTCCCAGGGCCCAGGTGTCTGGACCTTCTCCGTAAAAAAGGAAGTATTCATCGCTCGTCATGATCGTATCACCATTTCCATTGAAACCAATGGCACACTTTCGCAAATCGTCGGGTCGGGGTAGTGAATTGTCGGCAGGGAGCAGATTCCCGCCATTTCCGTAAATGTTTATGCGTTGGGGATTGGGGTCTTGCACGCCCAATTGAGTGAGAAGCCCTTTATCAACCTTATATATACCATCCTTGGCGATAGCAATTTTATACCATTCACCAAACGCCAGGGCGCTTTCCTCTGCAAAGGTGAGCGTACGGTTGCGCGCTTGTAAACCAGGTTCTATATCCACTTCCACCTCAATTTCTTGCACTCTTTGCCAACGTCCGTCAGCAAATTGATAAGCTGCCAATTTGAATTGTACGATGGTGATTTTGTTGGTTTCTGAGCATCGGACTTCCGGATTGTATCTAGGCTTATACTTAAGCAAGAGTCGCTCTTCCTGAGCACTCACGGGTTCCAAAAGCATCCGGACAATGCGATAATCAGCTGTTCGATAGTTTCCTTTTTTTGAGGTTTCCCACAATATGGTAGGCATGTCGAAGTTCTCAGCATCAAGATATGCACCACTGAATGTTGCTGAAAAAGTGTTTTCGCCTCGAATCCATTGTAACTTTTTATCGAATTTTAGAGTTTCAATGGCTTGGGCCTTTAGGCTCAAACCTA
Organism: Bacteroidota bacterium; assembly: GCA_039796595.1. Lineage (GTDB taxonomy): Bacteria > Bacteroidota > Bacteroidia > Flavobacteriales_D > Sanyastnellaceae > CANHSF01. The sequence continues at coordinate 6,571 of JBDKJN010000288.1, read as the reverse complement.
GACCAAGGATTAGTAATATATGGAGTTTTCTAAAAAACATGCTGCTAAGGTAAGTTTTGACGCAACGCCAATAACACTTCTTGCGTCTGATTATTGCAACCAACAATTATTTTTTTTTGTTGATAATTGCCTTAATATTGCTAATTGATTTTACACCCTATTGAAAATCGTTTCAGATGAAGAAAAGTTTAATCTACTGCTCACTAATTGTTACCATTTTTTCAGCGTTTAGCGGTTCGGTTTTGGCCCAAGACCCTGAGTTTACTCAGTTTTATGCCAATCCGCTCTATCTAAATCCAGCTTTTGCCGGTACCAATCGTTGCCCACGTTTGGTGATGAATTATCGCAATCAGTGGCCGTCATTAAGTGGCAATTTTGTCACTTCAAGCGTAAGTTATGACCAACATGTGGAAACTATTCAGGGTGGTTTAGGTCTAATGGTGCTTAGCGATCGTGCTGCCCAGGGAACCTTAAAAACCACAACTGTTAACGGTATTTACAGCTATCAGCAAGCGATTAGTCGTAAATTCTCAATCAAAGCTGGTTTACAGGCGACATATTTGCAGAAGTCGTTGGATTGGAGCAAGTTAACTTTTGGAGACATGATCGATCCGCGCAAGGGTTTCATTTACGAAACTGCAGACCAGCAACGTGGTGGCGCTGTTAAGGCGGTGGATTTTTCTGCTGGTGTTTTGGGTTTTAGTGATGTCATATATGGCGGATTCGCAGTTCATCACCTCAACGAGCCCAATGAATCATTGATCGTTGGAACAAGCCGTTTGCCAATGAAGTATACTGTTCACGCTGGTGCGGTTATTCCAATCGAGAAAAAAAGCAAGCACTCTGATGCTAAAATTTCACCTAATGTACTTTACCGTCGTCAGGGTGAATTCCAACAATTGAATATGGGTTTATATGTAAATAAAGGTCCACTTGTGGCTGGTGTTTGGTTCCGCGGTTTGCTCTTTGGCGAAAAATACCGCGATAGCTTTATCACTACCATTGGAATTCAGACCGATGTGATTCGTTTTGGCTACAGCTATGACGTAACAATCTCAGAATTGACGCCTTCTACCGGAGGTTCACACGAGGTATCACTCGGATTTAATTTCGAATGCCGCAAGAAAAAGAAGACGCTTCGCACAATAGCTTGCCCTTCTTTCTAGTTATTTATTTGTATATTGGTCCACTTTTGTTTTAAACCAACATTTTTTTTCAAGGAAATCATGAAGAACCTCTTAAAAAACTTTGGCACCATGGTCGCTTTGGCGGCTATTGTGTTTTTGAGTTCGTGTGAACCGGAACGTTCCGGAGCTACCGGTTGGAGTTACAACGACGAGAAAAGCGGTGGCTACGAACGTAACACCTACACCGAACAAGAAACCGGTCCAGGCCTGGTACTCATCGAAGGTGGTACCTTCACGATGGGACGCGTCGAAGATGACGTAGCCTTTGGCTGGGACAACTACCCACGTCGTGTAACGGTATCCTCTTTCTATATGGATGAAACTGAGGTGACTAACCAATACTGGTTGGATTACATGCATTACCTTAAGTTGGTTTACGGAGATAGTTATCCAGAAATCATCAACCGTGCTTTGCCAGATACTTTGGTTTGGCGCGAGAAAATGGAATACAATGAACCGTATGTGGATTATTACTTGCGCCATCCTGCTTATCAGGATTACCCTGTAGTGGGTGTGAGCTGGTTGCAAGCCAATGAGTTCTGTGCTTGGAGATCAGACCGTGTGAATGAATTGATCCTCATCCGTGAAGGTCTGATGGAGCATAATCCAACAGGTCAAACAGATGAAGAACACTTTAATACCGATGCTTATCTAAGCGGTCAATATGCTGATGCGAGTGGTGGTGGTCAAATGAAAGACTACAGTCCAAAAGGTACTGGTACTCGCTTGGTGCGCATGGAAGATGGTATCCTGTTGCCACGTTACCGCTTGCCTACTGAGGCTGAGTGGGAATATGCTGCAATTGGTTTGATCGGTAATTCATTCCAGGAATTGATTACGGATCGCCGTACTTACCCATGGAATGGTCACTATGTGCGTAATGACGACAACGGTGGTCGCTTCTTTGGTACTATCCGCGCCAATTTCGTTCGTGGAAGCGGTGATATGATGGGGGTTGCGGGATATCTTAACGATAACGCAGATATTTCTGCTCCTGTTTATGCCTATCCACCAAACGATTACGGTTTGTACAATATGTCAGGTAACGTTTCAGAATGGGTAATGGATATTTACCGTCCATTATCACCTGAGGATAAGAGCGAATTCCGTCCATTCCGCGGTAACGTGTATGAAACACGCGTATTGAATAGCGATGGTTCTTTTGCTGACAAATACGACAAGAACATTTATGACATCAACGGCGTGAGCTACTTCTTGACGAAGTACCAAGAACAAGCTGGTGCTAAATTGACGGATGCTGACAATACTTTGATCAACAACTGTTTGGAAAAAGTAACTCAGGCTACCGATAAAGAGAAAGAGCGTAAAATCGACGAAGCGCAAGATTTGATGCAAGAGGTAATGGACTTGATCGTGGATAGTGATTCTCCGATTGCTCCGGATCTTCGCGATGGTGTTGCTGATTACATTGATAATACTCCAGGTGAGGTGCGTAAGCGCAATGTAAATGTTGAAGAAAATATCGATCGTCGCAATTATCGTAAGTCGGACTATATCGACTATGAAGACGGTGACTTCCAAAGTAGTATCTACTACAGCGATGCAGATAAAGAACAAGATCAAAACCGTATGTATGAGTGGGGAACCACAACTTTGATCAACAACCGCGCACGTGTTTATAAAGGTGGTAACTGGAGAGATCGTGCGTACTACACCATTCCTGGTACGCGTCGTTTCTTGGACGAACGTCGTGCGATGTCGACCTTAGGTTTCCGTTGTGCTATGGATCGTGTTGGTAGTCCAACCGGTATAGGTGGAAAAGAATAAGAACGTCTTTGTTCAAATTACAATACAAACCCCTGAGCATATGCTCGGGGGTTTTTTATTTTGGTCCTATGATCGAGCATATTTTTAATCACTTTCTTCAAGTGCGTAAAGTGACCACGGATACACGGAATATTCCATCTGGAGCTATTTTTTTTGCGCTTAAAGGTGAGCGATTTAATGGCAATACGTTCGCCGCGCAAGCTTTGGAGGCTGGCGCTTCGATGGTGGTTATTGATGAAGAAGCTTATCAAATCGACCATCGCACGGTTTTAGTCGAAGATGTTTTGTCGGCCCTCCAACAAGTCGCTAAGATGTATCGGGACACGTTTAACATCCCATTTATTGGCATCACCGGGAGTAATGGCAAAACCACTACAAAGGAGTTGATGCGGGATGTATTGGCTGTGAAATATCGGGTGCATGCAACAAAAGGTAATCTAAATAATCACATAGGAGTGCCGCTTACGTTACTGTCGATGCCCATGGACACAACATTAGCGATCATCGAAATGGGCGCCAATCATCAGAAAGAAATCGAAGGGTATTGCATCTATGCCCAGCCGACTCATGGATTGATAACCAATATCGGAAAGGCCCATCTGGAAGGATTTGGCGGTGAGGAAGGTGTTTTTAAAGGGAAGCGCGAGTTGTTTATCGCTGTTGCTAACCGTGGTGGACTTTTGTTCGTTAATCCTGAATTGCCAAGGTTGTCAGAGGCTTCTGAAGGCAGAGAAAGAGTATTATATGGTTATCAAAGTGGAGATATGCAATTGGAAGTCGTGAGTGAAAGCCCGACGTTGGTATACAGTAGTCAATGGAAAGGAGAACATCGCGAAGTGAAAACGCAACTGGCGGGTGCTTATAATTTATATAACATAGCATCGGCAATTGCTGTGGGGAGGCATTTTGGGGTGGATGAAAATGAGATTCATAAGGCGATAGCGGACTATGTCCCTGATAACAATCGCTCCCAATTGCACCGAGCAAGTCACAATGATTTGATACTGGACGCGTACAATGCTAATCCCAGCAGTATGGAGCACGCCATACAGTCATTCGCTAATCAACAACACCCACAAAAAGCTTTTGTACTGGGCGACATGCGGGAATTGGGTGATGCGTCAGAAAAAGAACATGAACGCATTTTTAAACTGGCCAACGCCTTAGGACTGCAAGGTATTTGGGTGGGCAGCTGGTTTCAGGCCATTGCAAATCGAGAGGGTGCAATTGGATTCGCAGATGCAGATGCGGCACTGACGTTTCTACAAAATGAGCAGTGGAAAGACAAGCTCATTCTGATAAAAGGCTCTAGAGGGATACGACTTGAACAATTGGTTCCTGCTTTGTAAAGTCTTTGGTTTATTTTCGCGGGTTCACAGCAGAAGCACATGAGAAAAAATTTTATAGAAGAGTTGAAGTGGCGTCGCATGCTACACGATGCCATGCCTGGTACGGAAGAGTTGTTGCAAAAGGGAATGACCAAAGGATACATCGGATTTGATCCGACTGCAGACTCATTGGGCGTAGGCAATCTTGTGCAAATCATGACGCTTTTGCATTTTCAAAGTTGCGGACACAAGCCTATAGCTTTGATTGGTGGAGCTACTGGAATGGTGGGTGATCCAAGCGGTAAATCGGCCGAACGTAATTTGTTGAGCGAAGATATTCTACGTCACAATCAGGAATGTCAGCGCAAGCAGATGGAAAAATTCCTGGACTTCAACTGCGGCGAGAATTCTGCAGAATTCGTGAACAATTACGATTGGTTCAAGGACTTTGGATTTTTAGATTTTATTCGTGATGTGGGCAAGCGCTTAACGGTGAATTATATGATGGCTAAGGATTCGGTTAAGAACCGCATCAGTGGCGAGGATCGTGAGGGGATGAGTTTTACTGAATTCACGTATCAATTGATTCAGGGGTATGATTTCTACCATTTATGGAAGAATAAAAACGTGATGTTGCAGATGGGGGGAAGCGACCAATGGGGCAACATCACCACAGGCACCGAGTTGATTCGTCGTATGGATGGTGGAGAGGCGTATGCCTTGACAACACCATTGATCAAAAAGGCCGATGGAACGAAGTTCGGTAAAACGGAAGGTGGGAATATTTGGTTGGATCCGCAGCGCACATCGCCGTATGCTTTCTATCAGTTTTGGCTCAACTCAAGTGATGAGGACGTGGTGAATTACATCCGTATTTTTACTTTAAAGAGTAGAGAAGAAATTGAGGCATTGGAATCGGAACACTCCAAAGACAAAGGCCGTAGAATTCTTCAAAAGGCATTGGCTGAAGATATTACTGTACGTGTGCATAGTCAGGCCGATTTGGACTTAGCTATTGCTGCTTCGGGCGTGTTGTTTGGTAAGGCCACCGTGACTGATATGAAAGTCATGCCAGCGGGCGTCTTACACCAGGTAGCAGAGGCATTGCCTAAAGGCCAATTGGCTCTTGCTGATTTGGATGCTGGAGTATCCATCATGGATGCATTGGTGAAGACTGGTTTTTTTGAAAGTAATGGTAAGGCCCGCAGAGCTCTAGATGAAAATAGTATTAGTGTCAATAAAGAGAAAGCAAGTGCAGACCGAATGATCACTCGGGATGATGTTTTGCCAGGTAATCTTTTATTTTTACAAAAAGGAAAAAAGGATTATTTCTTGGTTGAACTTCAAGGCTAAATACTTGATAGTAGGGTTGTCTGTAGAATTGTTGTATCATTAACATACTAAACCTTTTGACCATGAAAATCATTATTTCTTTGATTTGCCTTGTTGTGATACTCAATGGAGCAATTGGACAGAGCTACACCCCGTTTCCAACCAATAATGCTGAATGGATTGTTAAACATACCAATGCTGGGAACGGTGGTCCACCATCTTCATCTTATTTCTCATATGAAATGCAAGGTGACACCTTGCTAAATGATACACTCTACCATAAAATGTACTACAGTTCAATGTGGAACCCAGATGGAAACATCTTGAGTGCAGGATTGCGCGAAGAAAATAGACGGGTGTATTTCCGCCGCATGGGAGATCTCGGAATTTCTAATGTTTGCGTGAATTGGGTAGATCAGGAATTTTTGATATATGACTTTAATATTGACGAGGTAGGAGATAGCCTCTATTTGCCTACGCAGGAAGGGATGAGTCTTTTTGTTGCGCAAAGCATAGATTCAATTCTGGTGAACGGCACCTATCGCACCCGTTGGAACTTTAGCCCATATCAAGATATGTGTCAGCCCTTCTGGTACACCTACATTGAGGGCATTGGTTCGGATCGTCACCCTTTTGGACACATCGTTTGGATGACTCAGGAAAGTAGTGATTTGTTGAGTTGCATGACCAACAATGGTCAGTTTGAGTATTCGGCATATCCAGTGCCTCCGTTGTGCGATTTGGCCGACTATGTGAGTGTGAACGAAACCAATACGACTGAGCCGAAATTGTTCATGAACGGTACTTTGCTTGTTTTGGATCAATCGTATGATTGGAAGGACACGCATCTAGAGATATTCTCCAGTAGCGGCCAACGTGTATTCGATCAATTTCAAACAGAAGCACAATATGATTTGACGTCTTGGGCCAGCGGCT
>JBDKJN010000287.1:0-7501 GCA_039796595.1 Bacteroidota bacterium | reverse complement strand
AGGCAATAAAAATGTCAAAAAAAACAAGCGTCACATTTCTAGATACCAACAAAACCTAAGAAGTTTGAACAAATAATTTCTTTCGGTTAAACGGTTTAGCTCCCATTTGAACAATTGGTATCAGTTGTAGGCATATTCCACCAGAGCCATTGGTCAGAAATGCAAAAACGTCATCTTCTTCAAAAGAGATGACAGAGTCAGCAGAGCCTACTTTTGTTTATTTCGTTATTCATCTTTTAGGCATTCAGATCAGTTGTTTGATATCTCTCTCCACGATCGGGATGACGAGGTTTTGACAGAGTAATAGGCTTAGCCTGGATGTTTCTCTACACTGGGTAATTATCCTGGCCAAGCTAAACATCAGACTTGTCGATTGTCTTCCTAAACCTCGGTTCAACCGAGGTGAGGATCCTTGGCATTATTCCGAAATCGCAAAGTGAAAGGACGTCAACCGCTTATGCGAAATTTCTTTTAGAATAAAACCGCTGATTACAAACAACTCTAGCACGTGTCCATCTATGAATCCGGATCGTATAAATGTGAAATTAAAAATTCGGGTACTATTCCCCGGCGGCTTGAGCGACAATTGAACTCTTTTGCATAGCCTGCAAATCTTTTAAGTTCTTGGGCAAATCCACTTGAATGATGTGCCAAATAATTTCGTAGTCTACATCAAAATATTCGTGTGCGATATGATTACGTAAACTATACATCAATGCGAAAGGGATGTGTGGGAATTTTTTTCGAACGTTAAATGGTATATGAGTGGACGCTTCACCTAATATTTCGAATTGGTGTTGAATGGCATCGCACAGCATTTCGTTCTTCATCATGTCTTCGAAGTTATGATTCGCAGTGTACGAAAGGATGCGTTCGGCTGCCCCGATCATTTCGAGGATATACACGTGTAACAGCGGGTCGATGCGTTTGATTTTGCTCACAGCCATGTCACCGTTTCTAATATTTGATTGCGGAATAATACTTTTAAACCCGCAGGTGTAACGATATCGATCCTTGTCATGGCCCGTCTTTCGATGTATTCTTTCATTTCGAAAAAACTCCATCCTATCGGTCGCTGAAGTTCAACGATAATGTTGACTTCAGATTTAGGTTTGTTATAAGGTGATGTATAATCCCTGAAAAAACCAATACGACGCACGCCATATCTCTGGCTCAATTCGGGCAACATTCTGCTCAAATCATGGTGCAATTGCCGGTCGTCCGTTTTGCGTTTCATTCGTCGTTTTGGTTATCGCATCTTTCGTGCGAATCTTATTTTTTCATTATGACAAATCTTCCAAAAACACCCAGTGGAAGCTTGACGCCGCTCTTGGCTTGCAGATACAATTCACCAATGTGCAATCGATCGCCGGCATGCTCTTTTAAAAGATTCTCCAGAACCAAAGCCGATAGCCCTAAGCTGTAGGCATTGAGGATGAGGAAATGATGGCGGTGATCCAATAGATCCAAAACCCCTTTTACTATTTCCGCGATGTTTTCTTCCAACTTCCATTTTTCACCTTTAGGTCCATGACCAAATGCAGGGGGATCTAGGATTATACCCTGGTATTTGTTTTCACGACGAACTTCTCGCTGAACGAATTTAAGGGCATCTTCGAGCATCCAACGAATATCTCCCAATTGACTCAACTGCCTATTCTCATTGCTCCAATTGAGTACTTGTTTGATAGAATCCACGTGGGTAACATCTGCACCCGCAGCACACGCTGCTAAAGAAGCTCCACCCGTGTAGGCAAACAAATTAAGCACTTTAGGGCGATCCATTGGCATATCAGCTATGGCGTTTACGATATAGTCCCAGTTGGCAGACTGTTCGGGGAAAATTCCTACATGCTTGAAAGCTGTGAGTCCCAATCGAAAAACAATTGGCTTTTTATTGGGCAGCACATATTGCATTTTCCATTGGTCAGGCATTTGCTTAAACTTCTGCCAATCGCCACTGTTGCTCGACTTTTGGACGAAACGCACATGAGCCTTTTTTTTCCATTCGGCTTCGGACCAAATGCGGGGCCATACAGCCTGTGGTTCCGGGCGAATAGTGATGAATTCCCCGAATCGTTCGAGCTTTTCAAAATTGCCACAATCGAGCAATTCATAGTCCTTGAACACACCTGGCGTCAATAATTCAAATTCGGTCATAGCGCTTTTATCCATTTCGCGCTGCAAGTTAGGACAAATGCGCCATATGGCATATATTCTAAGTCCATCAGAAGGTTCGAGCATTTTCGAGATCAAGGTTATCAGCAATCGAGCTCATCTATTGTGGAAAAGCTATTTCCGAACCGAGGCTCTTGACGTCGAATGTTGACCATCTTTGTCCAATGAAATTTGCTGTTGTTGGCACAGGCAATGTGGCCTGGCACCTCACCGATATTTTTGGACAAGCTGGACATACTTGTGTAGGTATTTTGGCCAGCGGCATGCACGACCGTGGACGCGCTTTTGCCGCTGAATTCGGTGTGGACCTGTTGACTTCTGCATCGTCGTTGCCCAACACCACAGACGTGATATTTATAGCTGCTCCTGATGCCAGGATTTCGATGATTTCGCAGCGACTACCCGACCAGCTTTTGGTGGTGCATACATCAGGCATGACACCGATTGATGCTATTGATCAAGCGCAAAAGGCCGTGATGTGGCCACTTCTTTCCTTGACCAAAGGCATTCGACCTCAGACCAGCGATTGGCAATGGATATTGCAGAGCAGAGACCCATCTGTCTTGGAGCGACTAAATAAATGGTTACCCAATTCCCACAAACGAATCACAACGAGCACAGATGCCGTAAGACAGCGTATGCATTTGGCTGCTGTGTTTGCCAATAATTTTGTGAATCACTTGTATTACTTGAGTGAACAATTGTTGCCTCAAGACACCGAATCCTCGTTCGGTTTATTGTTGCCGTTGTTGCGTGGACACATCCATAAACTTGAACAATCTGGACCTTATGATTCACAGACCGGTCCGGCACGTCGACGCGACATGAGCACATTGGCCGCACATCGTCAATTGTTGCAACACAACCCTCAGTTACTTTCACTGTACAACGATTTTACACAACGTATTACCGACCTCTATGAGCACCATGAATTATAAAGCACGCCTTCAGACCATTAAAGTTTTTTGCTTTGATGTGGATGGTGTTTTCACCGACAATACAGTCATCTGTATGCCTGATGGAGAGCAGATCAGAACAGCGAATGTGCGTGATGGTTTTGCCACTCAACTCGCGGTGAAACGTGGCCTGCATTTGGCTATTATCAGCGGTGGACGCAGCGAAGGCGTGCGCAAACGCTTTGAGATGCTCGGACTCAAAGATATTTATCTCGGCTCTTCGGATAAGATTGCCGTTTTGGAGCAATTCATGAGCACCTATGGCATTTCAGAAGATCAGATCTGTTATATGGGCGATGACATGCCCGATGTTCCCGTTTTGCAACGTGTAGGTTTGGCATGTTGTCCTGCTGATGCTTGCCCTGAGGTCAAAGCAGTTTCGCATTATATATCACCATTTGGTGGTGGCTCCGGGTGTGTCCGAGATGTACTTGAACAAGCCTTGAAGCTTCAAGGATTGTGGCATGGCGAAGGCGTTCATGTATGGTAATTGCCGTTGTTACTTCTTAGGGCGATGTGACCGAATGAAAGCTGTTGGATCAAAATATCCACGCTGATCGGCACTGTATCCGCCTCCAAGTTCCATACCGCTGCGTTGTCGAATTTCGAAATGCAAATGGGCGAGATAAATTCCTTCGGCTGTTCCGATTGTGCCGATTGGCTGCCCCCTTTTTACTGTTTGGCCGAGTTTGATCCACATTTGATCCATGTGGCCGTACAGCGATTCAGGACCTGTGAGCGAGTCGCCATGTAGAATTCGAGCGACCTTGCCCCATCCACCAAAGTAATTGATCGATTCTGTACAAACGCCATCTGCTGCAGCGTAAATCGTATCACCCAAATCCGTGTTGCCACCACCTACTCCATTCCAGTCGTCGCCGAGGTGATTGTTTTTGCCAAATGGTTGAGCGTTGTAGTATCCTTTTGCGTCGGGTGCACCTACAGGAAAATCGAAGTCAGGCAAGGGCTGTGGAACATATGACTTCGTGATCGACTTGGAGTCCTGTTCATCTATTGGGGCACAGGCCCAAACAAGAGCCCCCATAAAACACCCCAAGAAGAAATAAACTAGTCGCATAAGATGGCAAGATAATTCGCAGTAACGGGATACCAAGACCAATATTGTTATCACAAAATGGTTGACACTTGGGGGGGGCCTGATGCTCTTTGTCAAGCAGTAAATACCTTCCTTGCCATTAAGGATATGCCCATTTTACCGTAAATTCAGCGTACCTCTATTTCGACTAACTTGCAACTCGAATGAACTATACATGTTATTACTTGATCAATACATACGCGCATTCAAAAAACTCAAGCGAGCACACAACTACGGAGGTGCTCCTCACAAGCCCATTTTACTATTGGCCATTTTAGAAGGGGTGTTTCGGCAAGAAATTCAGAGCGAAAAAATTTCCATTACACCAGAGTTGATACTTTGCTTCAAAGAATATTGGAACAAAATGGTCCGAACTCCTCATCACATGAACTTCGCGCTTCCATTTTTCCATTTGAACACAGAAGGATTTTGGACTTTGGTTTGCAAACCAGGATATTCCATCCCATTGACTTCTTCGAAAAGCATCAAGAGTCTAAAAGCATTAAATGAAGCCTTGTTATGGGCTGAAATAGACAAAACCCTTTTTATGCTGATGCAAAATCGTGAAACAAACAGAGCTTTACAGGGGGCTCTTCTTAACCAATATTTTCCCAAGAGTCCGCACATTCATATAAAATACGGCGATTTCCACGCATTAGAAGATGCCATCCTGCATGAAACGCATGACAAGTATTCTTCGAATTTAAAGAATACATTGCAGGATATGCGGCCTGAACAAATTGAAGAAGAATTGTTCGTCCGTGGAAGTTTATTCAAACGCGAAATCCCCAAGCAATACAATTACAGTTGCGCAATAACACGCTCGCGTATAGTCACATCAAATCAGGTTCAGATGGTTGATGCGTGTCATATAGTGCCATTCTCTCAATCCAATGATGACACTATACGTAACGGCATTTCCTTGTCGCCTACGATGCACCGTGCGTTCGATCGAGGACTCATCACATTGTCAAACGACTACAAGGTCATGGTGAGCAATCTTGTTCAGGAAGAAAGCGAACCCTGGTTTCTAATCAATTATCAGCACAAGCCAATCTTGTTGCCCACCAATTCTGCTTACCGACCGGCCATTGAGAACATAACATGGCATCGAGAAAATGTCTTTTTAAGGTAAGGTCCCCTGCGAATTAGGGTAACTCCGACGATACTATTACATTTGCGGTAAAGTCTTTGCTAACATGAGATAAAGACGAAGTTCAGTACTATGCAAAAATTACTTTTTAGCGTTATCCTATTCGCTATCGCGGGCACAATGAGTGCACAAGCCAATCGCTGGCAACAACGGGTGGAATACACCATCAACGTTAACCTCGACCATACTAACCATGGCTTTAAAGGCGACGAAACCATCATCTATTACAACAATAGCGATGAAGCTTTGACTCATTTGTACTTCCATCTTTATTTCAATGCCTTTCAGCCAGGCAGTGCCATGGATGTGCGCAGTCTCACCATCGAAGATCCTGATCAACGTGTTAGTGATCGTATTTCCAAACTCAAACCAGAAGAATACGGGCATTGCCACGTGCGCAGTCTCAAGGTGAATGGAAAAGCTGCAGAAATCGTGGAAAACGAGACCATCCTGGAAGTTAAACTGGCACAACCTATTCCTGCGAAAGCCAGTGCCAAAATTGAATTGAATTTCGATGGTCAAGTTCCTCTTCAAATTCGTCGTAGCGGCCGCTACAATAATGAGGGAATCGATTACAGTATGAGTCAATGGTATCCTAAACTTTGTGAATACGATTACCAAGGGTGGCACGCCAATCCATATATCGGTCGAGAATTTTATGGCGTATGGGGCGATTATCGTGTGAACATTACGATGGACCGCAAGTATGTTATTGGCGGTACGGGAATCTTAAAAAATGCCGAAGAAATTGGCAAAGGATACGTTGCAGAAGACAAAGTGAAACCGACAAAAGGCCTCACCCATCTGTGGAAATTTGAAGCACTCAATGTCCACGACTTCGTTTGGGCCGCTGACCCCGACTTTGTGCACGACACTTATCAGGTCACGAATGGGCCGTTACTGCGCTTTTTCTATCAAAAAGATCAGAGCTATAGTGCAACTTGGAAAGAGGCACAACCACTTATCGCAAAAGCCTTTGATTTCATGAATAAGAATTTTGGAGTTTACCCTTATTCCCAATATGCCATTATTCAAGGTGGTGATGGCGGTATGGAGTATCCGATGGCAACTTTGATCACGGGAAATCGCAAACTACCTAGTCTGGTTGGCGTGAGCGTCCACGAAGCTGCGCACTCTTGGTACCAAGGCGTTTTGGCCACGAACGAAAGTTTGTATTGCTGGATGGATGAAGGATTTACAAGTTTCGCCACCTCAGAAACCATGGACTATTTATTCAAGTCAGGAATGCCTTCGGGACACGTAAATGCCTACGGTGATTATGTTGAAATTGCCCTCTCTGGCAAGGAAGAAGCATTGGATACGCATGCTGATCACTACACCACCAATTATGCATACGGAACTGCAGCCTATAGCAAAGGCGAGGTCTATTTGGCGCAATTGGAACATATTATAGGCACCTTCCATTTCCGTTCAGGATTGTTGCGATACTTTAATACCTGGAAGTTCAAACATCCAAATGCAAATGATTTTATTCGCATCATGGAATTGCAAAGCGGCATGGAACTCGATTGGTACAACGAGTATTTTGTAAATACTACCAAAACCATTGACTACAGCATTCAATCGGTTAGCACCACCGATAAAACGACCACCATCACCATTGAACGCGTAGGTACTATGATTATGCCCGTGGAAGTGGAAGTGAAATACACCAACGGATCGTATCAAACTTTTGTGATACCGCTGGATATTATGCGCGGCTCCAAGCCAGCAGATGGCTACAATGGCAAGTGGAGTGTGATGCCCGATTGGACTTGGGTAATACCAACCTATACATTTGAAATCAACGCTGGCAATGATGAGATTGAAAGCATCACCATTGACCCTATGAAAGGAACTGCCGACGTGAATCGCAAAAACAACGAAATTCAGATGGCGCCGGGAACCAGAACCATTATGCGCCAATAAAACCGAATAAACACTCGGTCGTACTATCAGCTATGCTCGCACAAATTTTCCGCTTAAATCCCCAACCGATTACTGATTTCAGCATTAAGCTGGTGGTTCAGTTGATCCTGCTATGCACATTGGCTCCAATGAAATTTGAAGGGCAAGGGATGATGCCTATCACCTTGCAAACCTTGGTCATTCTATTTG
>JBDKJN010000286.1:0-3231 GCA_039796595.1 Bacteroidota bacterium | reverse complement strand
TCTCTCATACTACCGTTATACAGAGCTGCTGCTGGGTGATACAAGGTGACTATTTTTACTTGGCCATACGGTGCCTCTGCATTGAATGACTTGCCATGAATTTTACTGATGGCGTCAAGTTCCAAATCCAAATTAAAATGTTTCATAATATAGGACATTGAATACCTGCCAAGAGTGGCAATTATTCTAGGCTGAATAATTTGAATTTGCCTATTAAGAAATGGTGAGTAAGCTTCTATTTCCTGTGGAGTAGGGTCTCTGTTTTCCGGCGGACGGTCTTTTACAATGTTTGTAATGTAAACTTCACTGCGCGTAAGATTGATTGATCCCAAAAGTTCACTTAAAAATTTACCTGCCGCACCACAGAAAGGTTTACCTGTCTCCGCCTCATTCTTCCCAGGCGCTTCCCCAACAAACATAATTTTTGCATCATGGCTCCCCTCTCCAATCACAGGATAGTAGTGATTGGTCGTTCGATGCTCATATAGAGGAGAGTTTTTCAAAGCTAGAATTTCATCTCTTATCGCCCTCATCTGATCAGTTTTAGACATAAAATGAATTCTATCATGTTTTGTACCTCACCAACATATAAAAAACCACTGTCCAGTTGAAACAGTGGCCGCTTGAACATCACTCGTGCTTTACACTTGCCTGCTCTTTAGATCTAAATGAAATTATGCCAATGAATACACATAATGGGACACACATTCCTGGGTAAAATCGATCCTCGATAGACCAGCTTTTTCCTCCAAAAAAGGACAGCGCGTTTGCAACAGCATACCACAGGTATATGTGGCCAGTCTTTTTATCTGGATTCGACCAAGAATCTTTTACCTGTGGAAATCCAGATATAACAACTGCAATTGTGCTAGCAATTGTAGCCATCCACGAGCCGGAAAACCACCAGACGACAAGACAAATGACAACCATTACCAGTACAAGGCTCTCAAACCATGTCCACTTGAAATATTTCTTATAAATGAGGCCAAGGGTCACAAGTGACCCTCCAGAAATGTAGCAAGCCAGTATTAGCCAGTTACCCTTCTGAATAATCACACTGAACATTGCTATCAGATCTAGGCTTACCCAAAGTGCCCAGGTGGCCAGGCTTTGCTGGATCGTACCAGTGAGAATTCCTCGAATCATTGGAGGATAAAGGCAAAGCGCTATCAATGCCCCCATAAGGAGCAGGATTTGGTGTACATTCACATTTCACGCCTTTCGATGTTAGTCTGCACAGAACACTACCACAAATTTTTTTAATTGTCTACCTACTTAACAATCAATTTCGCCTCCTCAACTATCCTTGTTGCATCACCTTCTGATCGTACTCCAATCTCTTTTAGCAACTCTGGCCTCTTGATCAAATCAGCACAAGTAATTATATTCCTTCCAACCAAATCCTTTTTTTGCTGATGTGAAAGACTGGTAATAGATGTTACGGGGTGAAGTTTAAATTGTTCAATAATAGTGTGTAAATTGTTATCTGCAGGATAATTCCAGCCGATCAATCCTAGGTCATTACACGAAGCGTACTTTATTGCCTGATCAGTAAACTTTGTGTTGGTAAAAAGCCAACGTTCATTCAGTTTCCTTTTCGTTCCACCAAAATCAAAAGTATTCAGCGCAATGTCATCAAAACGAGCTTTAACGTAAAGAGCGACTTTGATATCAGATCTCAATACGAATTCATTGTGAAATTTTGCTTCAACCATGGCCAAGATATCGCCTTTCCATGCCACAACATCTACTTCATGGGAAATACAGCCGCCCATGACCTGTTGATCAGTTAGAGTTTCATAGCCCCATGAATGAAATATACGTGCGATAAATTTTTCAAAAGGAAAACCGTCGGGGCCTAGCTCTGCCAATGCCCGTCGAACAGAATACTTTGTAGCCACATGTACAGAATGTTTGCGTAACAATGAAAAAGCAAATCCATAAATTTCACTCGTACTCATTCCCTCCTTCATATTACTTTCGACTCTCTCAACAATATCGTCAATCGCATCATCAGAAGCGCCAGCGTGTTTCAATGAATTTATCAGTTTTTCCTCTTCAAATAGTTGCTTGGTTCCATCGGACTTGGTTATGGCTATTAGGTGATTCATGTTAACAGTATATCAGTGAACCATATAAAATGGAGGGTTGACTATTTGCAATAATTATAGTATTTTCATTCTGCCAAAGTTTACCTCAGTCGAGCCTGCGAGCAATGCGGGGCTTGTATTTTATTTCTTGCCTACAATCCCTGTGTCAAAGAGACCATTCTATACCCTCTTTGTTCAAGAGAAGTCAGAGTATCGTCGAGCACATTTTCTGTTATAGAATCGCCTAAATGCATAAGTATAATTGCTCCAGGACTTGCGTTATCGAGTATGCGACTTTTAACTTCCTCCTTTGTAATACCATCATTCTCCATCCAATCATGTGCATCTACAGTCCAATAAACAGAACGAAAACCTTGTTTTGCAGCAATAGCAAGAACATGGTCATCACGATCACCGTATGGTGGTCTGAAAAATGGCTTGGTACTTGAACCGGTTACATCCATCATCTCGCTGTCCGTATTGTTAAGTTCTTTAATAATCTCTGGATCGGTTAGCTCAGTTAGATGTGGATGACTAAATGTATGATTAAAAATATCGTGACCTTCTGCGCGCATTCTATGAATAAAGTTTTTATTTCGACTAACCCATTTGCCAGTGATAAAGAACGTGGCTTTGACGTGATGTCTTCTTAGAATTTCCAACGTAGAAGAAGCAGATTGCGTACCCTCCCCAGCGTCAAATGTAAAAATAATCTGCTTTTTTGTTGTATCACCATGACTAATTTCGGACGGAACTTTTCCATTGAATGGCACCTGAATTACAACTGGTTCAATTATCTGCGGCTTATGAAGATGAAAATACAAATAGACACCAGAAATTATTACCAACAATATAAGCGCGGTGATTCCACGTCTGTGATGCATGGGCATATTTTATATGGAAATGCCCCGAGTAGGTATGTGGATAGTCGTTATTCAATGACACCTCCTCCTAAGCAAGCTTCCCCATGATATACAACAAGAGATTGACCAGAAGATAGAGTACTTTGCTCATTTTTAAACTCCACCGTACTATGGTTAATCAAAACAATTTCTTGAAGGTCTTCCCGATACCTTGATCTCGCAGACAACTTTATGGCAATGGGTGCTGTGACTTGATTCCAATTTGTTTCTTTAAGTGA
>JBDKJN010000285.1:0-5569 GCA_039796595.1 Bacteroidota bacterium | reverse complement strand
GGTCGTGAGGCGGGCATTGCATTGGGTGAAGGTTTTCTAGCTCTCAAAGTGCCCTGCCTACAACAAATTGATGATCTTATTTAGTTGATCGATGCGCGGCAACACGATCAATTAATTGGCCCCCCAGTTCTGCAATGCTGTAGCCGCAACGTTGAACTATTCATCCTAAATCAACAGGTTAAAATCTCCTCCTTTCTTATTTCTTTATAGGTTAAACGCATCGATTCTTTTATATTCGCTTCACAACTTAATTTCACATGACCACTAACTCTTATTTCAGACTTTTTACCATAGTTTTTTTTCTGTTTGCATCCTACTTTGGATACGCACAGGGTAGACCCATTCAATCGCATGGTGAAATCCCTGAAGAATTCAGAACGTTGACAGCCACCAAAGTTCAAAAACAACAAGCTGAAAATCAACAATCCAACCGTAATGAACAGCAAAAAAAGCGCATCAATGAATTTTTGCTACAGAACAACTATGTGATCGATGAACTGCTTCAAAGTGGTAAAATCCTATTTGGAGATTCTTTGACAAGTTATGTAAATGAAGTTGCTGCATTCTTACTTGCAGATGATCCAGTGCTCCAATCACAGCTTCGCTTTTACGTGATGAAATCCAACGAAGTGAACGCCTTCGCTACCAACCAAGGCATTATTTTCGTCACCATCGGTCTATTGGCTCAATTGGAAAATGAAGGACAACTGGCCGCTGTTTTATCTCATGAAATTGCACACTTCGAAAAGGAACACAGTATCAACAAAGTATTAGAATCTGATCGCATAAACCGCTCTTCTTCAAATCAGCGTTACAATCGCAAGGATTCTCGTATGCGTCTACTAAGTGCATTTTCACGCGATATGGAATTCGAGGCCGACAGTTTGGGATTTATTCGTCTTGTCAATCGCGGATACGACGAGCAAGTCGCACTATCAGTACTGGATATTCTGCAATTCAAAATGCTTCCTATTGATGATATAGCATTTGAAGACCAATACTTGACATTGGGTTTGACCACAATCCCAAAATCGCTGAAGCTGGATTCATTAACGCCCATTCCATTGTTTGATGACGACGATACAGATATTGATTCAACGCACCCCAACATCAACAAACGCCGTTCTCGCCTCACTGAAATGAGTGAAGACAACACTAAGAAAGGTAAAAAATATTTGGTGAACCGTGAGCTTTTCACACGCGTTCGATTCCTCGCGCAACATGAGTGTATTCGATTGGACCTAGCAGCTCAGCAGTACATAGATGCCTTCTATGATGCCTACGTATTGGCAAAAAAACATGGCGACAATCAAGGGCTTTGCGAAATGCGTGCGATGGCGATGTACGGCATTTCAAAATACAAAAACGAAGGTGAATTATTTGATGTCGGACCCACATCGGAAGACGTCTATAGCAACATCGAGGGTATTTACTATTTCTTCGAAGAAATCGGTAAAAAGGAATGTAATCTACTGGCCATACGTCACCTATGGGACTGTTATGAGAAATACAAAAACCCCTTCATCAAAAAACTTTTGGATGACTCTTTTTACGAGATTATCAAGAAACATAAAGTTGAATACGATGAAGTACTTGCAAAATTGAACAAGTTAACCGTCAAAACAACTCCCGACACACCCGCATCAAACAACACAAATACAACTGAAAATAACGGAGAAGAGGAAGAAGAAGAAGAAGAAGATTCCAAATTCGACCGCTTAAGACAACAAAAAGAGACCGCCATTCAAAAGAGTATGGATGGTGCCGAATCAGCTGGTACGGATGCCAATTGGGATGAGTACTTCGTCTCTCAAATGTATCTGAATTTGTCGCGTGAAGAGATCCGTGCAAAATTCACAGAGCAACAAGCTAAATATGACGAAGATGTCAAGAAAGAAGAAGAATGGGATGAGATGAAATCGTACGAAAGGGCAAAAATTAAAATCGATCACAACGTCAGTAAGGCTGTTTTCATTGATCCCTTCTACGTTTCCTACGATTACAGAAAAGGATTTGAGCTTATTGATTCGGAAAAAGCGAATATGAGATTGGTTGAGCAAATTAAAAGTTGTGCCGGTGTATCGGGTCTTGAACAAGTAACTCTACTTCCTAAAGCGATGGAGGCAGGTGCAACGAAAGACTATAATACCATGAGCATCATGAATTCTTGGACACAAGAACATCTTGCACATGCAGACTCAAAAGTTGAAATGATTCCTCTGATGACTGCCTATACCGCAGAGCTAGCCGATGAATATGGAACAAGTCATTTCATTTATACCGGCACCTTTGCAACAAGACAAGATAGGGATACGGATGGTCTATGGCTTACAACCTGTTTTCTTCCCATATTGCTTCCGATCGCTCTTGTAGCCGAATTGATTCCAATTCGTCAAACAGAAATCTATTTCCTAGTATTCGACGTGAAAGAAGGCAAGACCATTCATGCGAGTGACGCTGAATCCAAAGGCCCTACCACGGAAACTAAGGTGAATTCAGAATTGACCAAACAAATGAAACGAATTCAATAATTAATCGGTTTTACAAATGAAAAAAATGCCTGCAATACAGCAGGCATTTTTTTTACTTCCATTCCAAGGGATACATCTTTAACAACCCTTGTATCTCATTGTAATATTGATCTTGTTTTTTGGCGAGACGCCTCGGATGAGCTTTGTAGCTGAGCATTCGAGTAAGATTGATATGGCCAAGATAAAATTTTTGAACCAACAACAAACCCCATGAAGCCACATTAAAATATAGGTTGGCTCGCAACAATGCGATAACCGCAATTGCAACGCCACTATTAAGTATTAATGCGGTTATTCCTTTCATCACATATCCTTCGGCTATTAATCCAGAACCTGGCAATAAGAATCCCGCCAGTACATACCACTTCCTCGGCTGCTCCATCTTCCATCGATCATACGCCAAGGATTTCATTGGAACAAAAGCACTATCTCTTTGAATGAGTCGATTTAGATGGCTTAATGCCCGCGCAGAATCCAATTCCATATCAATTAAAAATCCTAAAAAAAGTGATTCCGTTTCGGTCTCTTTATGCGCGGCGGCATATTCCTTCCACCACTTTCTGGCATCGCTAAACGCTCCAGTTGAATAAGCAAGTAAAGCCGCATTCCATAGTAAATCCGCCGATTTTTCTTCCGTCAACAAAGACAAATTCAATCGATTCATATCGCGCAACACATCACCAGCATAATTCAACAATTCTGCTGAATGGAATGCACTATCCAACTTTTCGGCAAGAACATAACTTCGACATTCGGCGTCGGTACATTGCATGAATCGGAATTCCATTTGCTCCGCATAAATTGGCCATTGCTGGCCAAAACCTTTAATACAACACAGGCCTATGCAAACGGCGATAATATAACGCAGCATCTTTATAAAATATGTTTCGTAATTCTGTTCGGCGCACTGTTACTGCTTTCGCACTTCCAACAATATTGCCTCCGTAAAATATTCCAAGCACTAAAAAATTGCCGATAGTTAATGGATGTTTGTGACCCAACTTTCGATACGATTCAATTGCTTGCATAGCGAATAAACCAACCCCAATGGTATTGGATACGGCCGAACGTGGCCGGCCGGCGTACCATTTACCACTTCCCGGTAATATAGCACTCAGCGCTGCAGCCTTCCAAGGTTTTTTCCTTGCATAACCACTATAATTTAACCAGGTTTCATGCAGCGCGCCTGGCAACTGAACCAAGTCAATGTTCACATCCGTTTTTTCCGTTGCCTCAAAGGCCAGAGCCAACTTCTTCACGGTTGGAAAAGGACTTGTCTGGAGCCAGCGCATCTGATCAAATGTTGGCCTTTGATCATCCTCCAAGTACCATAAAGCAGTCAACATCATCGCTGTTGAATCCTGTAAGAACAATTGATTCGAATATGGAAATTGGTTTGCAAATAGGTCGTGCTCACGATACTGCAATGCATATTTCAATTGATAGTACCTCAGTGTATCTGGAGCCACAAGACCTTCCTGGCGATTCAAATAGACTTGATGCTCCGTCTTCAATCGATGTTGAGATAAATGGCGAATGTAGCTGGGATCAATTTGACTCCACATGGCCAAAGGCAACAACAAAAGCACTAACAAATTAATGGCTCGGCACATCATTGATTACTTTACCATTTTCATTGACACTTGAATTTTCATAGTCCAAGTACACATTAGGTTGACAAGAATTAAGCTGATCCGCTCCCATCAATATGCCTATAAAAATGCCATACTTTTCCATGCTCGCCTTGGTATATCCCGAACATGACAATTTAAAATTGCAATCCGCCTGAATTTGTTCAGACATCACATTTTGATACATGAACAACAAGGCGCCTGATACATACCATAATGGATTGATATACTGAAGTCGATGTTGTTCTTTACCGTCCATCCATCGTCTGGTAGCTGGTTTTTTGTAGGATAGGTCACGGGTAGCTTGCCGGCCAACGAGATCGTTTACCCCTGGCGACTGTGCATTAACCAAAACACCCAAGATGACAAAACCGATGACTATGATCCATTTCATGGTACAATGATACCACATTTCGAGCTGTCGTAGGCAAGATCATATGATGATGGAACGACAAGTTGGTCCCTTGCATCAATCCATAAATCGTGCCCATGTAAGTTTTGTCCACCGCCTTAAAAATGCTAACTTGCAACATTCTTCAGCTCCCTCAATGTGGGAGGAAGAAACGCAAATATGACACGTGCATTTGTTTTTACATTCCTAGCCATCATAGTGGGTATGAGCCTTTATATATGGTTCAACCATGAGGTGAGCGAGCGCGATGAAGATCCGCTTGCAATGGATTGTGTCACATTTGATTTGGACAGCATAAAAAAGAGAGGCAAACTCATTCTACTCACCGAGAACAGTGCCAGCACCTATTACCTCTATAAAAATCAGAAAAAAGGTTTTGATTACGAATTGATCAAAGCATTTGCAAAACATATCGGAGTAGCCTTGGAAGTTAAGATTCTGGACGACGTTGATGAAATGTTCAGTAAGTTAAATTCAGGCGAAGGTGACATCATTGCCTCCAATTTAACCGTGACACCGAAACGCAGTGCCATCGTGCATTTTACAGAAAGTCTCTATAAGACGCGCCAAATTTTGGCACAACGAAAATTTCAAGCAGGACAACCGGATTCACTATTCACGCTCGTGACCGATAGCTCGGAACTTGGACAAATTCCCATCATGGTGCATCGCTATTCGGCCTTTTATGAACGATTGGATGAATTGCAGCGGACTATGGGAAAATTGTTCGTCATCACAGACGCCCCTGGGTCCATTAGCACAGATGAACTCCTGAGATTGGCCAATGCCGGTGAGATTCATGCCACTATTACCGATGAAAATTTGCTTCACATGGGCATGGAAGAATACGATGAACTGGACTTGAGCTTCGCTATCAGCGGTGAACAAGAAATAGCCTGGGCAGTTCGCCAAAGTTCTTCACAATTGCTCAAAACATTAAACGGATGGCTCCAGCGAAATAGCATTCAAAAAAAGGTGAAATCCACATATGCCAA
>JBDKJN010000284.1:0-2706 GCA_039796595.1 Bacteroidota bacterium | reverse complement strand
ACAAATTCATCATCAAGATCCGCCGACAAACTAAGATGTGGTTTTGCATTGACCAAGAGTTGTGAAAATGAGTGGCCACTGGAACCTTTATAACAAATGAAACCTTTTTTTCAGCGCTTCCGTTAAAAAGGGCAAGGCAAGTTCTAAAGTGGACAAACCTGAACCCTAACCTAACTTAAACAAATCGTGAAATCCCTAACCCAAACTAGGATATTCTTATCCTTCACTTTGCTCCTATTGGTATTTGGCTTCAATGGCTTTGCACAATGCTCAGTCAATGCTGGTCCTGACCTAACGCGATGTTTAAACCAAAGCGTTTCTTTAGGTGTTGGTTTGACTTTCACAGGTCAGGCACCTGTCAATTTCAACTGGTCGGGTACGATCAGCGATGTCCAAAATCCCACTTTTGCTGCTACAAATGCAATGGCCGGTACACATACCATCACCATTACTGATGCCAATGGCTGCACTGCGACAGACAATATTGTTCTAACCGTCAATCCACTACCAACAGTTAACGCCGGGGCAGATGTGAGTATTTGTCCAGGAACACCAACTACTTTATGTGCAACAGCCAACAGCGCGAATGGCGCAATCTCCATGTATTTATGGCAAGGAGGTCCGTTGACGCAATGTAGAACGGTTAGCCCTACCACAACTCCTTCTCCATATAGTATCACGGTAACCGATGCCGCGGGTTGTCAGGCCCAAGATGCAGTGCAAGTGACGGTGTTGCCCACACCTGGGGCCAATGCAGGAGTCGACCAGACGATCTGTTTGGGGAACGGTGCTATTCAATTGACTGGCTCACCAGCCGGTGGTGTCTGGACAGGAACGGGGGTTAATAGTTCAGGTCAATTCTCTCCTGCCGTGTCAGGTACAGGAAATTTTACCTTGACATACACTACTACGGGCAGCAACACGTGTACATCTACAGATCAGGTAGTCATCACTGTAACAAATCCAAATCCGCCAAATGGTGGTCCAGATGTTCAAGTGTGTATGGGTTCTGCTCCATTCCAATTGCCCAATGTTGGTTCATGGAATGGATCAACTTACGTCACCACTGCTGGCGTTTTTAATCCAGCTCAAGCCGGTACATACAACTTGTTTGTTACTTCGAATAGTGGTGGTTGTAATGTCAGCGACAATATCGTTGTTCAAGTTTTGGCTTTACCAAGCGTGAACGCTGGCAACGACCAAACGATTTGCACATCAGCTACAGTAAATTTAAATGGAACTGCGAGTTCCACTAATGGTGCAATCAATGGAATCGCTTGGACAGGCGGTTGGGTAAGCAATGCAAGTATTTTAAATCCAACATCGACTCCAACCAACAACACAACTTACCAGTTAACTGTTACGGACGAGGCCAATTGTATGAACACGGATTTTGTAACCATTACAATAGCGTCTAACCCAACTGTCAATGCAGGCACAGATCAAACTATCTGCTTGAATTCAGGTCCAGTGCAAATGACAGGGGCAACACCTGCTGGTGGAACATGGTCAGGTTCTGGTATCTCCTCGAGTGGCGTTTTTACACCTTCAACCATTAGTCAATTTACAGTCACCTATACTTATACCAATGCCTCTGGCTGCACATCGAACGATAACAAAGTGATCACGGTAATTGCTCCTTCGGTAGTCAATGCAGGGCCAGATCTTCAGCTGTGCCAAGGAGGTCCAACTGTTACCCTACAAAATGGAGGTACATGGAGTGGTTCAACATACGTGCAATCCAACGGTGTTTTCAATCCTGCACAAGCTGGAACGTATACGCTAACGTATACAACAACATCAGGTGGTTGCACTGCTACAGATCAAATCCAAATTACGGTGAATGCCTTGCCTTCTGTGAATGCTGGCAGCGATGCCGCTATTTGCGCCAATCAAAATTATAGTTTGAATGGAACGGCCACCAGTACAAATGGTGCCATTACTTCAATACAATGGACGGGCAATAATTTAAATGATACCGATATTCTCAATCCGATTGTTTCACCCACTGTAACCTCAGTTTATGAGTTAAGTATTGTGGACGCTGCTGGTTGTACAGCCACGGATCAGGTTGAAATTACACTCAATGCACTTCCCGTAGTAAATGCAGGTCCTGATGTTCTGATCTGCAGCAATGCAGGCGCAACTGCACTCAACGGCCAATCACCAACAGGTGGTATATGGTCTGGTGCGCAAGTGAATCAATCTGGTGTCTTTACCCCCACATTGGATGGTGATTATACATTGACATATGTTTATTCCTATGCCAATGGATGTAGTTCTTATGACACACGGATTGTTACTGTTGTTTCACCTTCACCTGTGAACGCAGGAGCGGATATCACCGTCTGCGAAGACACACCAAGTTTCAACCTTGCTTCAGGAGGAACTTGGTCAGGAAGTACATATGTAACCCCAGCAGGTGTTTTTAATCCAACCCAGCCAGGTGTCTATAACCTCACGTATTCAACGACTTCCAACGGTTGCAACATTTCTGATCAGTTGGTGGTAACTGTTCTGACGGCACCCAATGCCAACGCAGGACAAGATGTATCCGGATGTGTTGGTGCTAGCCTCACACTTAATGGAAGTGGTTCTACAACAGCCAACGGAACCATCACAAATTACGCTTGGGACAATGGCCTTACCGGTTCAAATCCAAGTATAGTTGCAAATCAAAATTTAAATATAACTTTAACAGTTACT
>JBDKJN010000283.1:0-4921 GCA_039796595.1 Bacteroidota bacterium | reverse complement strand
TTGTTTCAACTACATAGGTTCGTAAATCAGGATCCCAAATAATATCTAAAAATTCTTCAATATCATAAACTAAACCTTCACGAGAAATTAAATCTTTCAATTCTCCAGTTACTTTCATTTGTTTTGTACTGAAAAACGATAATCGATCCACATGTGCGACAATAATTTTCTTCTGAACTAGATCTTGAATATGAAATACATAAGGGCTTTTCATGTCAATAATCTGATACGGTCCAGTCCATTGAAAATACAATTTACCTAAATGTGATTGACGATCTACAGAACAATACAATACATAATCACCAATTTCAAATTGAAAAAGTCCAAGTGCTTTAGTACGAGCTTGAATAGTGACCTTCGCTGTAGCTTCATACACACGTTGATGTACCAAATCGAGTGTTTTTTGTAATTTTCCTAAATATTCCACCATCTTCACTGTCCATGTGATTGGTACCAATTCATCCTTTTTTACATAAACATCCACTGCATTATATGCATCCATACCTGTGTGAACTCTTACCGGAGCTTCACCATCCAACGATTTTGATGGACGATGATTGATGGCCATTTGAACATTCCGTATAAGTTTCGGCCATTCCTCACGGTCTGTGCGTGTTTCAATACACAATAAACCAAATAATGCTTTGAGATCACGCAATACTCGCTCTACTAAACAATTTGCCCATGCACAATAAGGAGTTGAAAAATCATGAATGACATTGAGACTCTTTACTAAGCATTTCATCACTTTATTTCTAAAATGAGGTCCCTGATCACTGAAAAACGCTTTTGGAATGCCAAATAGCGCTATCCAATCCAAAATGCCATTCACTGCAGCTTCTGCATCTGTTGTCTTGCAAGGAACTAAGAGAACAAACCTTGAAAACCCATCTCGCAACACTAGAAGATACTCGAAACCCATACTGCTTGGTCCCACAGAATAAAAGTCAAAATGTAGCATCTGATTTGGTTTTGTTGGTCTGTGTTGAATTCCTAAATGTGTTCTGGTAGGTGTAACTCCCTTTGCACATCGACATAACACACAATCCATGATAAATTGTTTCACATCCTCTAACATATGTTTCCAATTTACAACTTCACGTAATTTTTGCATAGTGGCCTCTACACCATAATGTCCTGCCACACCATAATGTGCTATGGTTAAGATTAATACTCTTGCATCAGGTGGAATCCATACTCTCCCTCTCCGCTTGTACAGACCATCCTCCAAAACAACATCAGCTTCAGTTGGACTAGCTGCCTCCTGTAATTGTTTTAATTCATCAATCGTTGGAAATGAGAGTTCATGAACTGGAGCAACAATTGGTTGAGCTACATGACGATGATAGCGTGTTAAACGGCATAATTTTTCAACGGAAGACGGTGCTCCCCAACGGCTCAACAAATCACTCCATAAATTACTCACACCGGCTACATGCTCAATACGATAGCGATAACCATTCAATTTCAGACCCCATCTATCAATTTTGGCTTGCACATGTACACGTTTAGTGCTATCAGGTTTATAACTGAAAATCAAATTCCTATGATCCGTTAGTATAATAAATCCTTGTGACCTTACCAAATAATGTCGTAGCTTCTCCACTGATTCAACTAAAGCGAACGCTTCCTTTTCTGGTGTAGACCAGTTCAATTGAGCTTTCTTGAAAACTCCACTCAAAAATGCTAATGGCTCTGGATTCTGATTTCCAACATCAAGTTTTGGATCATACTTTTCTATTTGCAACAAAACAGCTCCCCATGCTTGATCAGACGCATCAGTCATTAACACAAAATCCCAATTCTTTTTCGGGTGGCATCGAATCGTATGTTTTTCTAGCATTTGCTTCGCTTGTTCAAATTCTCGACAATATTCAGGTGTAATTTCCAAAATTTTATTCCTCGCACTCCGCTTACTCCTCTTACCACTCAATACATTCGTTAGACGCGTTTGCAAAGGTTCCATCGTGGCTGCATATTCCATAAAATGCCCACGTATCCAGTTACTCGCATTCAAAAATTTCATTAGCTCGTTGGCACGGGTAGGTATAGGCATTTCTCGAAGTGCTTTAGTTCTTTCCGGATCTACCAATACTCCTTCAGGTGTTATTATCTTTCCAACCCATTTCAATGATTGTGCTAACAACTTCAACTTTTTTGGAGAGAATTTAAGTCCATATTCACGAGCCTTTTTTAGAACCCACTTCAACAAGGCAAACAGACCCTCCAAAGTATCACTATACAACAGCAGATCATCAATACAAGGGGCTAAACCACGATACAGCTTTTCACCAAAGATAATTGTCATAATGTAGGTAAAATACATGGAACTATCACTCGCACCTTGAGGCATTCTACACGGTGTTAATACTGTTCTGTGTGTGGCAAACGAAAAAATTTCTTGACTCTCGGGGTGTAATGGGATCTGCCAAAACCCATTTTTACAATCCAAACTTATGAAATATTTTGCGCCACTGAGATTTTGCTGAATATCTTCAAACGTTGGTAGTGGCCAATATATAGGTTCACATGCGTCATTGGCGCGCTTCAGATTGACCACTAGACGCCAATCTTCCTCCATATTCACAGGGTTTTTTACCTTCGGTATAACTAAACATTCGGATGCATAACGTGCGTTGGGATTTTCACGAACATAACCATTTTTGATTAAACGTTTGGTATAATATTCCATGAATGCAATCTGTTCATTAGAGTAATTGATTCGTACGGGTCTTACTTTTTTTGCTTTTTCTTTGTTCAGATGGACTTTCATAGGTGGCACTCGTGCTGCTGCATCATGACTTAGTGTCAACCTGAACTCATTCACATGGTGGTGCAATAATTGCCGCCACCTCTCCACATCTTTCAGACCTCGTTGTTCACTGTCCACTAACGCTTGCTCCAAAATTGACTTTATCTGCTCCTCATCCTCACCGCCAAGATATGGGTATTGCGACGTAATTTCACCAGTTTCAAAATTAACAACAAATGGTGCTTTATCTTCCAACATCGAATTGACATCAATATTTAACTTTAACAACAAATCTTGTCCAATAATCCATTCATTCATTTCTTCGCTGATGACTCTTACCATCGCATTTAATACTATTATATCACCAGTTCTAGTACTAATCTTCAAGACAGGAATTTTCGCTACTCCCAAAGTTGAAATGATTTCTCCTGAAGGACCCTGTAGCTGTTCCAAGATAGAATCACATATTTCCACGCCAGTTTTAGTTAACATAGACTCATTTATAGTACTATAAGTAGCCCCACTATCTAATAATGCAGGAAAATCATTACCATTTACCATAATTGTTAATTGTCACTCTGAGGATGAGTAGTCAGTGTTCGGCTGCTCCTCTCTACAATCACCCTCTTCTACTTCTTTTGATTCTTCCAATAAATAATCAATTTTCTCTTGTAGAACCTTTAATCTCTTCCGGTTCTGTTGCTGCAACTCCTTTCTGCCTTTTATTGCCACAGGATCATTGGTCTTAAGGTAACAACTTTCCACAATTGTAACAGCGTTTATTTTTAGAGTCAGTTTCCACTCCACCAGTCGCCCCTTTAGCTTCACGCGTCTTTTTTACATACATCTGCGCACTCTTTTTGTTAGCCAAACCCTCTGCAATACCTGTAGTACGCTGTTGCTTGACTCGATCCAACTCATATGCTCCCACTTCATGTACTTTCCTTTCGATTACTGCAAGCAATTCGTGCATTGTCCATTTCCGACTCGCATTCAACCACTCTTGTTTAATACTAATACTTAGATTTTCAGGCCATACTCCATTAATAATTGCTGGGAAACTCTGTTTCCTGAACTCCAATTTTTCATGATCATAAAGAATGTCCTCAACACCATGCAATTCCACTCGTTTTTGAATTTTGAAGAAAAAATCTTGCACTTTGCTTGCAATTTCTGTTTGTCTTCTAGGTGGATCCATCCTCAAATTTTTGAAAACCTGATTTGCTTCCACAGCGTCTCTCCGTCCAGGCTCCTTTGTATCCAATTCATTTAATTTCAGAAAAACTTGTTCTCTGGTTATAGCATTGCTCTTTACCCCAATTTGTAACGCAATTGATTTTCGAATATGAATTGGAATGCAATGATATTTGGTTACAGGCTTTGCTCCATTGCCTTGGGCCTCTACTTTCTCCTTATACAACGCATATTCGTTTCTCCACTTCTCAATGTCCAGTTTTGTTAATCCCTTCAGTTCCGGATTTTTTATTAACTCCACTCTAATTTTTTGATCATCCATATTACTTTTAATTCCAAGTTAGGTAGTAATTACTGTTGACCTTTTTTACGCGTTTCACTTAGAATAAAAATTTATAACTAGTTGTTAAATGAATGGTTCTCGAGTTAACTGTCTCCGGCTGCCGTACGACCAATCGTTCCTCCCTTCAGTCCCAGTTGGCCAAACTCGTGGACAGGAGCCAACGCAATGTCTAACACCTTTAACCTAATAGAGTATCACTTCGACTTACATGGTATTACAACCTGCGCTTGTGAGATCCCCTCTATTCGAAAACCCAATAGCCAAACAATAAAGGTTCATTATTTGAACTTCAATCATCAAGCCAGTAACGGAAAATATCAACACTGCCTTCCACATCTGATGAAATCAATCAATGATTTCAGAACAACAACAAATATTTTCCGATGCCTACATAATTCAAAACCACTGACTGCTTAAATAATAAAATCATAAGTACTAGCATCATTACGCTTAATACATTTCAAAATAACATCCCGTTCATGTTCGAAAACACGTTTAACTTTCTCAGGATCTTGTTTAAATAAATCATTCAAAAACGATAACAGGAACTTTGGCACCTGATTCAATAACTGTTGAAAAGGTTCAAATGTAACTTCTTCTTCAGTGAATCCAACCCATTTTGTTTTAACTAC
>JBDKJN010000282.1:0-6419 GCA_039796595.1 Bacteroidota bacterium | reverse complement strand
TAGTTATCGCCAACAATGGTACGTGGATCATAATCCAGACTCAACTGGTACTTGATCTGAATGTCGGCATTCTTTTTCCATTCAGTCAATTGCGTTCCCCAATCTTCAGGAATTGCAATTTTCATGAACTCCTTGTATTGCTTTTCGATATCTGACGTCGGTTCGAAATTTTCTACGTCGGCAATGGTTAGTTTTTCTTTTTTCAGACTGGTGCATATCGCTTTATTGGCAGTTTCATAGAATAAAGACAAACTCAATGCTTGTGCTTTTTCTTGCTTCGCTGTCTCCAAACGATGATCATAATTCTTCTTCATTTCGAGGTAGCGCTTGTAATCTGCGGCATCTGCTGGCGCAATTGAATTAGGATCTTTTTTTCCGAAACGCTTATACAGATCTTTATAAATCCGGGTAAATTCCAATAGATCGGCATCCACATCACCATCTTTTCCACCAATAAAACTCCAACCGTGTATGTCGTCGATGTATCCGTTTTTGTCGTCATCAATGCCATTGTCCGGAATTTCATCCTTGTTCACCCATATATTGTCCTTTAAATCAGGATGAAAACTCTCCGTACCACTGTCAATGATGGCTACAATGACTTTTTGGGAAGTTTTATTTTTTAGTAGCTCTTCATATGCTTTATAGGTAGAAATGCCGGCAACTCCATCTTTATTGAAGTCACCATGATGCCATTGATACTCTTGTGAAGCTTCCTCTTTGGTGTGATCAACTTCTTGTGCTGAGGCAATAGAAGCACTGCCAGCTAGAAGGGCAACTGCAATAAGATGTTTCTTAATTGAAAAAATCATAGTTTTATATCGGTGTATGTTATCGGAGAAAGTCTCCCTACCACAAAGATGCGAATGAAAGGGGATTTTTCTTAACCGTTCATCTAAATATTGTGCCATTGATGCACAAAAAAATCCCAGCACTTTCTAGTACTGGGATTTTCGCTTGAGATATTAAATCTCGATTATTTTACAATTTGTAAGGATTGTTTGATCCATTGGCTTCCGTCATAAACGTTCACCAAATACATTCCAGATGCAAAATTTTGTGTATCAATGCGACGCACTTGACGTCCGGCTGGTATGTTTTGTTCTGACATTACCAATTCGCCAAGCATGTTGTAAATGGATATCTGCGAGGTTTGTGTTGATTCCCATTCGAGAGTGGCTATTTGTCCACTTAGTACTGGGTTAGGATAGATATTAAACGCACTCAAATCGCCAATTTCCGAAACTGAAATGGTTGTGTTAATGTCAAAGAAGTCTTCTTCTGTAAATGCGTTCAGCTCATTGCCGTTGGCGTCTGTTGCGCCTTCAACAGCGATATCGATATCCTCAATAACAACCACATCATTGTCCATATTGTAAGTAACTGAACATGTATATGGATTTAACCATTCTGTACCCATTAAGGTCAATGTAGCTGTTGGATCTTCATTTGGGAAACTAATGATCGGATCTGTACCGGTATCCATCGCTTGATCAAAGTTGATGAAAAGAACGAATGCTGGTGGTGTTTGGTTTTCTTGTGTCAATTCCACGTCATTTGCACTTATTGCAACTACACTTGGATTTTCGGTGTCGATGTCAAAGAGATCCGTTTCAACTGTCGCATCTCCCTGAGGATTACCGTAAATGTCAACTGCACCAGTTGCAAATGCTTGCCAATCTGCAATATCCACATCTTCATCGATCAAATAGTACACTGCCATGTAAGTATTTTCATTGACCCATTCACTTTCTTCTTCATCCGTACTTGGTATCAATCCGGCGGAGGCAGCACTGTTGTTGAACGAAATTTGTGGCTCAACTAAAATATCCATTGGTTCATCATAGGTGAAGAATAAACTGATGCCAAAGGCACCATCGGCCACCTGATCACTTAATACAGGAAGTGAACTTTCGGTCAAAACCAATTGTGGATTGGTAGTTTCTACAATAATCGCATTGCCATAGAACGAAGCAAACTGCTCATTACCCGCATTATCGATAGCTGAGGAGATATTGAGATCGATTTCCGATAATTCGATGTTTTCGTCGGTGATGGCGAAAACAAACATATAGTTTGAATCATCCAACCACATCCACTGATCGCTCAGCGGAATTAGGCCGTAATCTTCCGGATTTTCACTCGGATAGGTGAGGGTAGGAGCAAATTCGGTATTCATGATATCATCGAAGGCAGCGGTAATTTCTAATGTTTGACCGGCCGCCAAATCATTGATCACACTCATGTTAAAATTGAGAACTACAGATGGTGACTGGGTATCAATGTCCAATGCATCAATTAAGACACTTGGATCTTGTTCTACACCATTCATGTCCAATCCGCCAGTAACTTGAACGGTAAGTCCATCCAATTCGATATTTTCATCAATAACATCGAATTGTGCGATATAAATGTTTGTTTCTTCCCAATAGCCATAGTTAAGGATCAATGTGGAATTTCCTTCACCAAATGTGATGTTTGGTTCAATTGAAATGTCCATTTCGGTGCTGTACGTGATGGTTACATTCAACGCATTGGTACCAACATTTGAATCGTTGATTAGGTTATCACTGATAACCACTTCGCCTTCCGCATTGAAGGTGTTGATTACAGCGACATTGCTCAACCCTGGATTTTGAGTATTTCCATCGATATCAACTGCACCATTTACAGAGAATACAACATGATCTAGGTATTCATTCGCATCAACTACATCATATGTTACCTGAAATGTATTTGAATCTATCCAAATTGCATCAACCTGAATCAACGAGTTTGCTGTTGCATCATCACCTGCTTGGGTTATGTTTGGGTTGATTGAAGTATTCATGGTCTCACTGAATTCAACAGTCAACACGACTTGACCATCTACATCCGAGTGTGTTATGTCGTTATCGCTAATCGATACAGATGTCGCATAAGGTAGGCCTGCTTGCAACATATTATTCGCTTTAGTAAAGGCTTGTGGCCCTAGGATCATACCCACTTTGCGTCCTGGGATATCATCTTGTGGTGGGTGCAAACCACCGTAGATACGTGACAAACTGCATTGGTCAGAGGCATCTTTATACTTGGCCCATTGCAATGTAATTGTTTCTGAAGGTCCGTCATCGGCTAACAAATACTCACCTGCCTGTGCTACAAACTGACTCATACCACCAGGGAAGTATTCGTCACCTGTAATCAAAGTCATGATTTCTGCAGCTGCCCGGCTATACGTTGAGTGTCCGCTATAATATCCGGGGAAAGGTGGTGTAACAAACGATTTTTTTTGATAGGTATGCCATTTTTCGCCCAGAATCCAATCTACACCAGCTGTTTGTGTCAACGGCTCGGCTGGAGGACCTGCCCAAGTAAATAATTTTATTTTGC
This sequence comes from Bacteroidota bacterium, assembly GCA_039796595.1. Lineage (GTDB taxonomy): Bacteria > Bacteroidota > Bacteroidia > Flavobacteriales_D > Sanyastnellaceae > CANHSF01. Next base: position 3,047 of record JBDKJN010000282.1, on the reverse strand, counting down.
CTACGTTTTCATTGTTTGCGCCTGCCAGTGGATCTCCCATTTCAACCAATTCAACATAGCCTGGTACCAATGGCATTCCTGCCGGGTGATAGCTCGGTAAATTGGGATCAGATGATTGACCTTTATCGCACATATAGCGAATGGCCATGATTGGGCGAGTATAGTCGTAATACCCCTTCGCGCTCCAACATGCAATAGCAGCATCATATAGTCCACTGCACATGGCAAAATAACCACGTACATCCCATTCCAAATTGCTCAATACAGGACCAGTGCCCATCCATTTCTTTTCCAGTTCCGGATGATCGGCTACCTCGTTAAAAATTTTAACCCAGTGACCTGGAGGTGTCTCTGAAGATGGACCGTCGGCCCAATACTCCGATAGTACGCGTGTATAGTCGCCTCGTTTTACAACTTGCGGTGGGTAAGGCATGCCTGTTGCCGGATTTACAGCGTATCCAGGATCATTAGGTCCACCGTTAAAGATATCATAAAACGCAGGATAATCCTCAAATTCATCTGGAAGCGTTTGCAAATTGCCAATGTTATTCGGTGAAATATCGATCATAGCTCCATCTTCTGAATCGTGATAGCTATGCCATAATACATTTGTGAAATATCCCCATTTGAACAAATCTTCTAAACCGGTTTGAACTGTAGTGTCTAGCATTGGCGGTGCTCCTGGATCTAAGTACACTTTCCAGTCATGTTCATCACGTGTGTGAACTGTAGCTTGATCTTGTGTCATAGCGAATGGTACAGCATTGCCCCATTCTACACTTAGAGCTGGAGCCCCATTCATTATCGGCAACCCTGTCTGATCATCGATTTGAATGGTCAAACTCAAAGGTTGCCAGCGATTCGGATCCAAGCAATTGGGGTTGCCCGGTAGATCAGCCCAGATATCACCGTTTATAGGAGAGTAGTACTGATTCGCATGGTTATTCGCTTTGTTGGTTCCATCGAGCAAACCATAATTGATCAATTCCTGAGCAATAAAGTTTCCCAATTTAGCTGGATCTCCGTCAGTGTAATCTGTGCTCGTGATACTTGTATCATACCCCAAGCTATTCATCAAAGTATTGATGTAAACAGACATGAAATTATTCCAAGCGCCACTTGGAGTTGTTGTTTGGTAACGGTAGGTTAACCAACGATACATTGCGAATGAAATGGCTTCTTCTTGAGCAGCTTGTACATCATCTGGCATCGGAACACCTGAGAAATAACTTGTGTAGGGTCCAACAGTATGACCAATGAGATAAGGTTCCATGCTGCCATCGTAGATCGCATACGCATCATACATCGCCCAAGAAGCATGAGCAATTGTGCGTGCTGTTACGGTTGGTCTTGCAAAGTCTTTTCGTATGCAATTGAGCATCACATCGCTCCATTGTCGGGCTACACTTTGTTGCGCAATGCCTTGAACGACAATGACTGCCAGAATCAAAGAAAGTACAATTTTTTTCATTTTTTGAAAATTTTATTTTTTGGTGGAGTTTGCGCTTGTTACGACGCGATCCAAAGATAGTTACTATTTTGTTTTAGGATACCCTAAATTATTCTCAGAACTAGTATTTTTCCACATGTTGCGCTATTGCGATCGCTGTTTTATAACTATTCAATATTTGCATATGTTCATTTTCAATTAAGTGATTGATATGCTCATTTACAGTGTTTTCTAATCTAAACAGCAACGCATCTTTTGAGTTTGAAAAAACGGAGAATAGCTTTTCAAGCTCGTTGAATTGTTTCATAAAGAATTAGACATAAGCCGTATGATCTTAATCATTTTTTAATTATACTTGCACACCGTTCACTTGCGAACCAATAATTTATCGAATGAAAAAATCTTTAATAGCAGTGTGTCTAATGGCATGCTCTTCTGCCTTGTTGGCCAATGAGCCGCATTTGGTAGTTCAACGTGTTGATAACCATGGTATGGTACCGGGTTCAACTTTTCGCCTTTACTGCGCACTGGATCAAGGTCAAACGCTTCAAGTGGTCTACGGTGATCAGTCAAATCCACTTAGCATTCGCACAGAAGGTGATTTGTACAATCACGAGTTTGGAGGCAATACCTCTAGTGCTATCAATGCTTTCTTAGCCGAGGAAGTACCAACGTTGAATTACGATTCATGGATGACCTTAGGTTTTGAAAATTCAACAAATAATGACTTGTGGGAATTGGGTGTTGATTATTCTGGTTTTGCAGCCAACAACCAAATGGTAGTTGACAATGGCGGTTGGTTTCTTGTACCAACCAGCTCAAAATGCTCGCCAAATGAAAACGGTTTGATCTTGTTAGCTCAATTCACAACTACGGGAAAGGTTTCCGGCGAATTGAATATTCAAGGTCGCAATGGCTCAAATCCATCTTGGAATGTGAAGGGGCTCACGTTTTCGACGGAAAATGCGGTTGTTTTTGGTTGCAATGACAAAGCGGCAACAAATTATCAGCCGGAAGCAGAATATTACGATGCGTCTGCATGTCAATACAAATCTGGTTCTTCGAAACCTGAAGTCGAAGTTGGATATACTCCATCTTCTGATTGGTCAGTGTTCCCAAATCCACTTCGTGATAATTTGATCAATGTACAATGGAGTGGAAACATTGAGTTTGCCGAAACCAAACCAACTTTGCAGATCATTGATGCTTCTGGTAAAGTGGTTTACAAAATGGATGTACAACCAGGCGATATTTCAAACAATCGCATGACTATTGACTTGCCACTTTCAGCTGGTTCTTATCAAATTGTTTGGACCAATGGCAATGCTTCAAGCAATAAGACTTTGATCGTTCAGAAGTAATTTCCTCACTACATAAAATTTAAAACCGTTTCCTAATGGAGCGGTTTTTTTTTGCTTTTAGCGATCAATCAACGGTAATCACAAGGTTAGGCGTAAGCCAAATGGAAAGTATTCGTTGAGAATGGCTTCAACTTTTCAAAATTCAGTTTTAGCCTTGATAATTTGGTTGAATAGATAAAAAAGAAGTTTGTAGAATACGCCAGATTTGAAATCCGTAATTTCGCAGTCTTATGCAG
>JBDKJN010000281.1:0-4451 GCA_039796595.1 Bacteroidota bacterium | reverse complement strand
CTAAAGCGTATTTTCCGGCTTGGGCATGGCGATAACTTTCGACGGATGGTGTGGCCGAACCTAATATAACTTTGGCATTGAATAATGCTGCTAATACAATGGCTGCATCGCGACCTTGATAACGGGGTGCTGGGTCGTGTTGTTTGTAACTGGTTTCATGTTCCTCATCAACAATCACCAATCCCAAACGTTGAAAGGGAAGAAACACCGCGCTGCGTGCGCCAACAATCAACTCGCATTCTCCTGGAGTATTGGACAACACTTTGTGCCATACTTCGACACGTTCATGGTCGCTATGACCGCTGTGATATACACCAACTTCTTTTCCGAAATAACGTCGCATGCGTTCGATGATCTGCGTCGTTAGCGCGATTTCGGGCAATAAAAAAAGTACTTGTTGGCCGCGGTCAAGGGTTTCACGGATCAATTGACTATACACTTCGGTTTTGCCACTCGATGTCACTCCATGGAACAGTACGATGTTTTGGGTTTTCCAAGTTTCACGTATGGATTCAACAGCGGCTTGCTGAAAATCGGCTAGTGCAGGTCGACCTGTAGAAGGCAAGAGGTATTTATGGAGTCGACCTATTTCTTTTTTACGCAGAACAAAAATGCCCTTGTCGATCATAGCAGACAAAACAGCGGACTGACAACCTGCTTTTTCCAAAAGCTTTGCTTTGTGTACTTCATTTTGCGCCTGTGTGTCGTGGCCATTGAGCTGCAAAAAAGTAAGTAGCACGTCAACTTGTTTAATGGCCTTTCTTTTTTCAAGTTCGGCCAGAATATCGGATAGGGCGCGATCATTCTGTAACTCAGGTGCTAGCTCTACAAGGTCAATGGTTTTTGGTTTGTAGCGTTCGATGAGCTCTTCTTCGGAGGCGATGTAATTTTTATTCAGAAGGGTCTTCAATACATGATGAACACCTTTTAATTCCATTGCTCGGGCTAAATCGTCGTGCGACATTTGGCCATTCATGCGCAATAACTCGATGACTTGACTTTCGCGTTCGGTGAGCTCTTCATATTGATCGAGCCATTCGGTCACCAGTGTGAACTTGGTTTCACTATTGAGTTTAAGACCTGCTGGTAATGCCGCATTTAGCACTTCTCCAGGGTGGCAATGGTAATAACTGGACATCCAGTCCCAGTAGTCAAACTGCCGTTGGTGAATGACGGGATGTTCATCCAGCAATGCTTCTATGTATTTCGCGGAGTAACTGGAAGGTGCGGTGTTGTGGATGTTCCGAATAATGCCTGTGATGAGCTTGCTTTTTCCCAATGGTACCACTACACGTTGTCCTATGCAAACCAAACCTTCGAAAATTTGGGGTACACGATAAGTAAGCGCCTTGGGTACAGCCAAGGGCACGATAACATCGACAAATTGCGTTTGCATCCCCATTGGGCCAAAAATAGTTTCGAATTCCACAAGAGTGATGCAATGTGGACAAATGGGCGATAAACCTTACGATTTGCGGGCCATAAAGGTGGTTTCTGGGGGCGATTTGCGCTGAGCTTCAGAAGGCCAAAAAAATTAGCACACCTTGGGGTAAGGTATTACCTTCGCACCATGTTAATAGAAGTATTTAAGTCAAAGATTCATCGACTCACCGTAACCGAGGCCAATCTCAATTACATTGGGAGTATCACCCTAGATCCGGACTTGTTAGAAGCCGCGGATATGATCGAAGGAGAAAAGGTGCAGGTGCTCAATTGCATGAATGGCGAGCGATTGGAGACTTATATCATCAAAGGTGAGCGTGGAAGTGGGGTTTGTTGTCTCAACGGTCCTGCAGCCAGACGTGTGGAACCGGGTGATGTAGTCATTGTGATCACATACGCGCACATGACTCGAGAAGAGGCGCGCGAGTTTAAACCAACAGTAGTATTTCCAGACGAAAAAACCAATAAGTTGAAAGCATAATTGGCATGCCGAAATCCATTCAATCCCTATTGAAATATCTGTTATTTCTTGCCATTGGCGCTGGGTTGATGTATTGGGCGTACAAGGATGTGAATTGGGTATCGATCAAACAAAGTTTGAGCAATGCTCATTGGGGATATGCCGTTCTTGCTCTCGTATTAAACTATTCAGCTACGGTTTATCGTGGATTTCGGTGGAATACGCTTTTACAGCCATTGGGATATAAGGCAGATCGCTGGGCCTGCGCTCATTCGGTGGCTTTTGGATATTTAATGAATGATTTGATACCACGAAGCGGCGAGGTTGCAAGATGTACTTTGTTGAATCGAGCGGAAGGAGTTCCCGTGGACAAATTGATCGGTACAGTTATATTGGAACGCATCGTCGATGTTGTCATGTTGTTGGTTTGCATTGTCGTGGCATTAATAGTAAAAAACAATGAGGTACTGCATCTCTTTTCCTTTATTGATGGTCAGAAGGCGCAATTGATCGGGATATTATTGATAGTGGGAATTTTAGGTGTAATAGCCGTATTCCGATATATCAAATATTTCAGAAGGTTTAAAGTGATAGCCGCTATAGAAGGGTTTCTGATTGGCATCGTTAGCGGATTGCGCAGTGTTTTTTTGATGCGCGACAAATGGCCATTTATTGGATGGACTCTGGCGATTTGGGGCACATGGGTCATCATGTCACAGGCGATGATGTGGACTTTAAGCGAGACAAGTCATTTGCAATTGGATGATGCTTTATTCCTTATGGTAGCAGCCAGTTTCGGAATGCTTGTGCCAACACAAGGCGGTTTGGGTAGCTATCATTATATGTCCATGCTGGGCTTTATAGCATTGGGCTTTGCGAATGCGGATGATCCAATGAAATCTGACATTGGTTTGATGTTCGCCATGATTTCATGGTCAGGAAAAACAATCCTTGAGCTTACCTTGGGAGCCATCGGATTTTTTATAGTTACTCGTTATAAAATCAAGGCTAAAAATCAAATGACAGCAGAGATATGAAGGAGTTAGAAGAAGCTATGGATGAAATACGTGCCGAAGGAAAACGCATAGTGTTTACCAATGGGGTCTTTGATATTTTGCATTTAGGTCATGTGACTTATTTGGAGGAGGCCGCAGAATTAGGTGATTTTTTAATAGTTGGGATCAATGACGACGACTCTGTCCGCCGTTTGAATAAGGGGCCCGAGCGACCAATTAACGATGAAGAAGCACGAGCAGGTGTGGTCTCAGCGCTTCGTTCAGTGGATGCTGTGGTGGTATTTGGTGAGGACACACCATTTGATTTAATTCAAATAATTCGACCGGATATACTTGTAAAGGGCGGAGACTATGATGCGTCAGAACGCGATCCGAGTAGCCCAAAATATATTGTTGGTTCCAATGAAACGCTGGAGCGTGGAGGAGATGTCCAGGCCATTCCATTGGTTAGTGGCTATTCCACAACGAATATTGTCAAAAAAATGAAGTCATAAAAAAACCCCGAAAAGGGGTTTTTTAATTGTCTTTTATAGCATTAAGCATCGAGCAATTGCATCTTTTTGCGGATGTCTTCAATTTCTCTTTCGCTCGCTTTGATTTTCTTTTCGATGTCTTTACGCAATGCTTCTGCGCCTTTTCCGGTGAAAATGCTCATGTTGTTTTCATACTGACGGATTTCGCTTTTCAAACGTTCGATTTTTTCTTTCAGGAAATTCTTTTCACGCTTGATTTTAAATTCTCCATCTGATGAATCCTTGATAGAGGCCATTCGCGAACGGAAAGCATTCATTTCAGTGGCTTCACGTTTTTCGTTGAGCTCACCATATTTCGCATCCAGAATTTTGTTGTAACGTTTCATCACTTCGTCCAATTTGTCTTTAGGTACGAAGCCGATGGCATGCCAACGCTCGCTGAACGATTTCAACGTCGCTATATCCTCGCCTTTATTGCCAGATAATTGGAATGCTTCCATTTCAACCATCAATTCTTCCTTTAGACGAAGATTGTCGGTTTGAACGTCTCCAATGCCAGCAAAATGTTCTTTCTTTTTAGCGAAGAATAAATCCGCTGCAGAGCGGAAACGCTGCCACAATTTTTGTTCATCTTTAGGATCAGCGGAACCAATTTTTTTCCATTCGTCTTGAAGTTTTTTAAATTCTTCAGTTGTGGACTTCCAATCTTGGCTGTGTTGTAGACTTTGCGCGCGTTCAATCAAAGCGTCTTTTTTGTCTTTGTTATCCTTGAAAGCAGCGCGGCGACCGTTCATGAACTCTTTGCGTTTGCCGAAGAATAGATCGCCTAAACCGCGGAATTCTTGCCAAGCTTCTTCGTTATCTTTTTTGCTTGCCCATCCTGTTGAACGCCACTCTTCCTGAAGCTTTAGAACTTCATCTGTCCATTTATTCCAGGTTGCTCCGTTAGTGATTTCCAATGTGCAGATTTCACGAAGCTTTTCAATGAGTGCCTTCTTCTTATTTAGGTTTTCTTCATTGTGTGCGTGCATAGCATCATAATGCTTTTGCACTTTTTCT
>JBDKJN010000280.1:0-5964 GCA_039796595.1 Bacteroidota bacterium | reverse complement strand
GCTTCAACACGGCCAATAATTTGTGCTTCGATATTGAATTCGCGCGCTATTTCAATCATCGTAGCTGCTGATGCCGCATCGGTGTATATTTCCAAACGATGTCCCATATTAAAAACACGATACATCTCTTTCCATTCCGTGTTTGACTCAGCTTGAATCAATCTGAACAAAGGCGGTGTGGAGATCAGTTGATCTTTGATGACATGAACTTGATCAACAAAATGCAAGACCTTGGTTTGACCACCTCCACTGCAATGCACCATGCCGTGTATGTTGTGCCGATCAACGCGATTGAATATCTGACGCACCAATGGCAAATACGTACGTGTCGGTGACAACACCAAAGATCCCGCGTCAATGGGTGCTCCCTCTACTTTTTCGGTTAATCCTTTTGTTCCGCTGTACACCAATTCTCTCGGCACTTCTGGATCAAACGATTCAGGATATTTGGTAGCGAGTTGCTGTCCGAAAACATCGTGACGTGCACTCGTTAGACCATTGCTGCCCATACCTCCATTGTAAGCCTTCTCGTAAGTCGCCTGACCATACGAAGCGAAACCCACAATAACATCGCCGGCCTGAATACGTGCGTTATCGATCACTTCATCGCGACGCATGCGACATACAACTGTGCTATCAACAATAATGGTTCTCACCAAGTCACCTACGTCGGCCGTTTCTCCTCCAGTGCTATGAATAGTCACGCCTGCTTGTTTCAGCTCTGCAATAAGTTCTTCGGTACCGTTGATGATTGCCGCTATGATTTCGCCGGGGATTTTGTTTTTGTTTCTCCCAATTGTGGAGGACAACAAAATTTGATCAATGGCACCGACACACATAAGGTCATCGATGTTCATGACCAATGCATCTTGAGCAATGCCTTTCCAAACGGAGATATCACCCGTTTCTTTCCAATACAAATAGGCCAAGGACGATTTGGTTCCCGCACCATCGGCATGCATCACAATGCAATGCTCAGGGCTGCCTGTGAGGTAATCCGGTATGATTTTACAAAAAGCTTTGGGAAAAAGCCCCTTGTCGATATTCTTGATGGCCGCGTGAACTTCCTCTTTTTGAGAAGAAACGCCACGTGCATTGTATCGTGTATCCGTGCTCATGAGGCTGCAAAAATACACCTTTACAAGAGAAGGCTATTTTAAAAAAACCAACAAAATAAAAGAGGCGCCTGCGGCGCCTCTTTTATTGTATTTCTTTCTCTATTACTTCGCACCTTGCGACACATAATTCGCATCCAGGATACGGAAAATCGTACGACGATTCAACGTATGTGCTGCCTCCTGTTGATCTTTTGGAAGTGCTGTGATGTATTTCTCAGTCAAAGTTGTACCTGCTTTGAAACCGTTCACATCAGCTATCAACGTACGTGGTTGCTTTTCGCCCATACCAACTGGTACCATACGATCTGCTGCAATTCCTTTGCTGATCAAATAATCAACGCAAGTCTTGGCACGACCTTCTGACAACTTCAAGTTGTAATCATCCTTACCGCGGAAGTCAGTGTGCGCTTCCAACTGGATTTTCAACTTAGGATTGGTTTGCATGATATCCAAAAGGAAGTTCAATGAGTCAGCAGAGTTTACTTCGTCGTTGATCAAAAGAACCACTTCATTGTAAGGATACTGAACCAATGGCATGTTGATTTCAACCGAAGCATCTGGAATAGGCTTCAAGAAATATTCACGCGCAAAATTGGTAGAAGCCTTTAAGCCAACTGTTGAGAATTTATCTCCAGTACCAAAATACTTTTCTTTTTGGATATCCACTGTGTAGCTGGTGTTCGGCTTAATTTGAGTCTTATTTAAGCTAAATCCGCCATTGCCATCTGTGGTCAACTTCACACTAGAACCGTCACTACCTGAAACTGTAACATCTGCACCAGAAAGGGTAGCACCAGTGTCTTTGTCATACGCAGTACCTACAAGCGTGAACTCCAATGGTGGTTCAGAGAAGTGGTAAATGTCATCAGAACCTTTACCGCCTGGACGATCTGAAGTGAAATAACCCGCATATACGCGATCTTTAGCTTCACCGCGTTCTTCCAAAATAAAACCATAATCGTGGCTGGTTGAATTGATTGGATAATCCAAAGCAACGGGAGCACCGTATTTCAAATCACCTGTCTTATCTGCTTTGTAAATGTCAAGACCACCGAATCCGCCACGGCCATCACTTGAGAAGTACAATACTCCATCTGCCGATACCCATGGGAACATATCGTCACCCGCTGAATTGATGTCAGCTAGGTTAACAGGCTTGCCAATCTTACCCGATTTTTTGTCGAACGTAACGTACCACAAATCCTTACCGCCTTTTCCGCCAGCCATGTCGCTAGAGAAAATCAAAAACTTATCGTCTGGGGTAAACGTTGGATGACCAACTACAGTTGTATCATTTTCCAAACGGTCAAGAATGCGCAAAGTGTCAGCATTCTCGTAGCCCTTTCCACCTGAACCAGCAAAAAGAATATCGCAAGCAAACCAAGCTTTACCCTCGTCACGGCATTGCGTATAGTACATGGTCTCGTAATCCTTGGTAAATGCAGAAGCACCTTCGTGATGTTCAGTATTTACACCGCCTTCAACGGGCTGTGGAACACCAAATTTTCCTTTTTTGTCTACGTCAACAAAAAATACATCCGAAAAGTCTTGACCTAAAATGCGGTCAGTGCGGTCACCTTTCGTAGCCTGACGGCGAGTAGTGAACACCATTTGATCACCCTTTTTGGTTGAATAACGCAAACACATATCCAAAGAAGGAGAGTTCAACTCAACGCAGTTTTCAACTACGATTTTAGACTTTTCATTCTTCTTTTTGCTGGCGTTGGTGCACACATCAATGGCAGCAGTACCTTTGGTTTTGTTACCGCCCTTTTCGTTGTACTTGTTGTATTGAGCGATAGCATCGTCCCAACGACCAAGCAATTGTAACGTATTACCATAGTTGTAGTACACTTCAGGGTCTGTCTTGTGATACTGTGCGTTGATGGCTTTCTCATACCATTCCAAAGCCAAGTTAAACTGAGCTGTCAAACGGTAACATTCACCAATCTTGAAGAATATCGCGGCCTTGTCTTCCAAGCCCTTTGTTGTCGCCTCTGCAAGCTTGTACTGCTTTGCAGCCTCTGCATAAGCACGATTGTTGAATTCTTCATCGGCCTTTTTGGTTCCTTTCTGAGCAACTACCTGCGTAGATACAGCAATTGCAAAAACAAAAAGAGCGAGCAGTCTGAAAATTTTCATACGGTTCGGGGTTTTTTCCTTATAAATTGTTTAATAGGTGACGAAAATAATCAAAAGTGATGCTTCTACCATAGTTTTCTTAGTCGAGTTCTTCAACATCTCGGTTTTAACAATTGGAATCCTAATTCCACGATTGTGTCAGACACCACATCAAATCACTCATAATCATGCTCTTGAATCCACTATTGATGTTTTGTTCACCTGCTTCCCAGCTGGCTAAAAAGCGCCTTGACAACGCCAAAACCACCTCATCCCACAGAGAGTCAATCAGTTGAAGATGAAAATAATGTCCTATTCCTTGCCCCCATGCTGCCACAAGAGCGTGGACAAAACGGGGGATCTCCCATTTTATTGTTGACCACGGTGATGTGTTTGATCGCTGCGCTCATTTCGCCGCGGAGGCGCAGAGACGCAGAGACGAGCAGCGATGGATGTAGAGATGCTTTAGGAATGCCATTGTAGCTCAAGAGAGCATTCCAATTGCTTCTCTGCCCGCATTGCTATAAACCTCTGCGGCTCTGCGACTACTTCGATGAAATCAGCACAAGTCTGCGGAAAAAAACAACCTGCGAAGTGATGAAAACATATCCATAAAACATAAGGCCGTCCCTACAGGACTTGGAAAATGAAATCGCACCGTGCGGTGCTACCAAAAGGTCGCCCCGCTGGGGCTGGGTGGATGATGGAGGAGTGCCTATTGCAGTAAAAAAAATGGGCCGGAAATGCTCCGACCCATTGTTCTTTTTGGCTTCGATGTGAATCGGACAACTTTCTATTTGTCGAACACTTGATCAATGATCATTCGAATATGCTCGCGGTGTGCTTTGGTTAATGCATCACCACCGGCATTCGCGGCCATCATGGCATCTATGCGTTTGAGTTCACTCACAATCATGGATTTGCTCACATTGTCGTATCGCGATTTTTCATCGAATGCAGCACTTAGTCGCTTAACGTATTCGATTTGAATATTCTGACGAACCGTGGATACCTGTCCTTTGAGGTCCGCCTGAAACAAAGCATTGGTTAGATCAACCATATATTCATCGATGGTATACGTATTCCCGTATACTTTACTATCAATGATTCGCTGCAAAACCGTAGGATGCAAAAGATGATTAAAACACTCCGATTGCATGCTGAGGATACGTTGATGAAGATGTGGATCCTGATTGTTTACGAAATGATTGAATCCACGGCGTTGCTCCAATAAATAATTCAACAATCCATTTCCAGCGTCGAAAGCAGTAGGTGCAAAAGCATACTTCTCAAGTGCCTTCATCGCAGCGCGTTGCTTGTCTTCGGATACTGGTTCCAGCGGGCGAACCGTTGCTCCTTGTCCAGCAAAAGTGCGGTCATAATGCACACCTCCAATTTGACGTGTCATAATGCGGATTTGTGATGCATATTCTCCTGTTGAAATCAAATAAGCTTGCAACAATTCCTCATAACTCTTGTTGTTCGCCTCAAAACGATCTTTCATTTTTGGAAGTATCGCGTTGACCAAATCACAACGCTCTGCAGCATAAGCAACCGGGTCATTTGTCAAGTCATAAATATTGACATCTGGATCGATACCTCGTCCGCTCGAACGCATATCATCTGCATCATTTCCGTAAGCCAATTTGGGGTCTTTGCCTCGTTCTGCAATGTCACCGAGGCGCTTCGTTTCGAGCAGCGGATCTTTCATGGCTGTGCTATAGCCATATTCGATCACCCAATAATCATATGGTCCTGGCTTAACATCACAAAAAATGGTTTGATTTTTTGGATCGAGTTGATAATTGAATGCCGGATATTCCATCACACTATTTGCTAATCCATCGCGAAGTGCCTTCATCGGATCATGTGCATCAGCCATGGTGCTCATGGTGCTGGCTCTCATATTGTGTGTCAAACCGAGGGTATGCCCTACTTCGTGTAAAACAAGGCGGTACAACAATTGGCGTACAATTTCCTTTTCAACCGCACTGTCCATTCCCAAAGCTGTTGCCGCAGCGCTACCAAATACCAAATTATGATTGGATTGTGCGGCCGCCATACAGAAAAACGGATTGCGGATTTGCACTCCCAATTGTTTTTCAAGTTCGTCATCGTTCATGTAACCGGCCGATTTAAAAATGCGTTCTGCATTCACACGATTCACGATAGCTACAAATTCAAGCATGATGTCGGCTCCCAAAATTTGTCCGGTACGTGGATTGACAAAACTTGGTCCGTAACCACCGAACGGAGGAAGCGGAGAACTGGTCCAACGCAATACATTGTAACGAATATCGCCCGCCTTCCAATCTGCGTCATCCGGCTGTTCTTTGCATACCACAGCGTTTTTGAAACCTGCTTTTTCGAAGGCAACATTCCAGCTTTCACATGCTTCTTCGATGATTGAGCGCAACTCTTTTGGAGTTGTGTTTTCGATCCAATACGTGATCGGTTCCACAGGTTCGCTAACCGCAGCATTTGGATCTTTTTTCTCCAGGTGCCAGCGATGAATCACGTCGCGATAAGGTGTCGCACTGAACGAGGTCATGTCATTCACCTGAGTGCTGAAATAACCAATTCGCGGATCGTCAAAACGCGCCTGATAATTGTTCTTTGGCATTTCCAAAATGGTGTGTTGGTATTTTACCGTGATGTTGCGCGGATCTGCAAGAGCCTCTGTGTACATATTTGGACTACCATTTTCATAGACGTAAGAAACTGT
>JBDKJN010000279.1:0-3794 GCA_039796595.1 Bacteroidota bacterium | reverse complement strand
TTCGAAACAAAAACTCGACATGGGCAAAAGCTGCATTCGTTTCAAAAAACCTGAGGACATCCCATACAAACTCATTGGTGACTTGATGAAAAAAATGACCGTCAAGGATTGGATCACGCTGTACGAAAAGAATTTAAAAAAGTAATTTTACCCACTTATGATTCGCAACACTCTGTTTCCTAGCCTAATCTTGACCATGATTCTTATCGCAGGATTGAGTTCGTGTGAAAACGAGCCCATCACAGAAGAAGAACCAGATACAGGCACAAGCAGTCTTTCAGATACCACGATGACGGATGTTGCTTACGGCACCGATCCGCGTCAAGTGTACGATGTGTATTTGCCTGCAAACAGAGATGCCAACACACCAGTGATATTGATGATACACGGTGGTGCGTGGCGTGCAGGACAAAAGGAAGATTTAAATTCCTATCGTGACCTCATCAAAACCAAATGGAGCAATGTTGCCATAGTCAACATGAATTATCGGTTGGCAAGTAACGCCAACGACATTCATCACGAAGAAATCATGGAGGACATCGATGCCGTGGTGAACCACATTGCAACCAACCAAAACAACTACCACATTTCGAATGACATTGGGATCATGGGAGGAAGTGCTGGTGGACAATTGGCTATGATCTATGCGTATCGCTATAACGAAGACATTCTCTGCGTTGGAAACATTTTTGGACCCAGTATCATCAGCGATTGGTCGTGGTACAATAGTGCCAATATCTGGCTCGGTGCTTATACTGGCGATATCCTCACGGAATACGTTGGTCAACCCTGGGACACCACTGCATACAAAGCCGTATCACCCTATTGGAATGTTGACAGCACCTCACAACCATTGATTGCATTTCATGGCAACCTGGATCCGATTGTTCCAGTGTATCAAAGCCAGTGGATGCACGGCAAACTCAACAGCCTGAGTGTTACCAATGAGTATCACGAATACCTTGCGTTTCATAGTTTCGACGCTGCACAAGCCGATGATGTGACGGACAAATTGGTGGAGTTTTTTCAAGAGCATATGGAGTAGGAACTTCACCTTTAGCTTGTATAGCCCTTATGAAACACTCTTAACATGTACCGTTCATCTGTTTATCTATTTGATGAACTTAGGGGTTAATGGGCGCAAATTAAATAACTCGCTCTTTTTTTTGCTATATTAGAGAATAAATTGCCATCGCATGCTCATCGAAAGAAACACAAGTAATCAAATCACCATAACGGTTTCATCGTCTATTGATAGTTTTGGTCTTCAGCGCATCATTGATTACATCAAATATCTTGAAGCAACTGCGAATAGTAAGGCAAAACAATCGGATGTCGACAAGCTCGCAGATGACGTTAATGCTAATTCGTGGAAGAAGAACCGATCAAAGTTCGTAAAGTAAAATCCTTTTTGTACGGACAACTACATGCCTTTGACGGTCGCCATTCAACAGCCATTCGCACTATATAAAAGTTACTTACCCATCAGCACCTCAACTGCTTTCTTCAGTTGTTGGTCACCGCCAGCGGCCATTACAGCCGGATCGTTCGCCACTTTGTAGTCTGGTTCAAGTTGCTGATTCTCCAAAAACTGTCCGCGCTTATCGACCATACCCACTTGTGGGATACCGAAGACCACACCGTTTTGTAGACCTTCCCACCATACCGCGGTTCCAGTTCCAGCAACAGGCATACCGACGAGCGGTCCAACTTTCAATTCCTTATATGCAAACGGGAACATGTGCGCATCGCTGTAATTAGATTCATTCATCACAACCGCAGAAGGTTTTGTCCATTTGGTGTCGCTTTCGCCTCCGAGGTTTTGACCGCGTGGTTGAAACGAAATGTATTCTTTGCCTGACAAGAAGGTCACCAAATCTTCGTGCAACCAACCACCACCGTTAAAACGTGTATCTACAATCAACGCCTTTTTAAATGCATGCTTACCTAGGGTCACATCATACACCTCGCGGTAGCTGCGATCGTCCATGCCACGCACGTGAACATAACCGATGGTGCCGCCTGAAAGACTATCCACAATAGCAGCACAACGCTCCACCCAACGGCGATACATCAATTCATACTCATACCCCAAAGCAATAGGCTTTACCACTTCCTGCCAACGTGTATTGTTTGCTGGATCATACAAATCCAACAACGTGTTTACACCCTCTTTGCGATTGAGCATCGGATAATGATTGGTCTTTGCAGTGATTTTCTGTCCATCAATGGCTTCGATGATCACACCAGGTTTGATTTTCGACGTACTCGATACCACAGGATTCTTTTTCATCACTTCCTGAATCTTTAAACCATCACCTGCGAAATTCTGATCGTAGAACAATCCCAATCCAGCGGTCTTATCGCCCATAGGTTGTTCGTTCCAATAAAACGCACCCGTGTGGCTTGCGTTGAGTTCGCCCAACATTTCGCTCATCAACTCCGCGAAGTCATACGAGTTAAACACCTCCGGAACTTTCGCCTTGTATTCGGTATAATACACATCCCATTTCACGCCATGTAGGTCTGCTACATAGAACTTTTCCTTCACCTGTTTCCAGATGTGTTCGAACAGATACATGCGCTCAGCGGCCGCATCCAGAGCCATTTCTCCTTTGATTGCAATCGGTTTGCTTTCGCCCTTTTCAATGTCGAGTTTGTGAATTGAACCATCGCTAATGATGAACAAATTCTTACCCTCTTTGTCGGCTACCATACCGCCAGGACCCGAGCCTATTTTGGCCAATACCTTGGTTTCTTTGGTGCGTAGATTTGTTTGCCAGATGTCATACCCTTTTTCGAAGCGCGTCATGTAAATCAACTTGCTACCATCTTTGGTTACGTACGCATCCGACAACTCCGAGCTGTGAATCGTCAAACGCCTTTTGCGTTCTTTGAAACGATCGAGTTCCACCACAATCGGCTTCACCGGCTCTGTCTTTGGCTCTTCCTTAACATCCTTCTTTTTGCCCTTATCTTTTTCCTTCGCCTTTTTGTCCTCTTCCTCTTTTTTGGCTTTCTCTTCGTCTTCCTTCTTCTTTTTCGCCTCACTGTAAATAGCGAATTCCTCTTCGTTCATCAAGAACTCATCGAAAGCTACAGGATCCAAAAATCCACCATAGACATCAATCTCACCGCCCCAGCTGGCGTGATTTTTCATACCATCACGTTGCGACAACCACGTGATCATTTTGCCATCCATCATCCATTGTGCATCGAATGCGCCATACCCACTTTGACTCAAATCAATCGGAGCTGATTTACCATCCGCAGCAACCAAACCATTTTGTTGCAACCACTTGGGACCTGTGAAATAATTGACCAAAAACCATTTGCCATCGGGACTCCATTGGTAGTTTTGATCACCATCGCTGTACGAATAATTGGCCGACGCCGGAAGAATTTCACGTACTGCTTTTGACGCGATATTAAACACCTTCAACGCAGTGCGCGACTCCAAGTAGGCGATCTCCGTACCATCAGGAGAATATGAAGGTTGAAAGGTCTCTTCAGGACCGCTCACCAAAGCCTCTTCTTTGATCACGGTGCTCAAGAAAAAATAAATTTCGTCTTTGCGGTCGATCATCGAACGATAGATATTCCATGAACCATTGCGTTCACCGGCATACAATATCGAACGACCATCGGGTGAAAAACTCACATTGCGCTCTTGCTCCGGCGTATTGGTAATCCGCTTGGTGGTTCCTTCTTGCACCGAAGCCACAAACACTTCACCACGAAATACGAACGCAATTTCTTTTCCATTGGGCGACACCGCCACTTCCGAAGCCCCT
>JBDKJN010000278.1:0-3034 GCA_039796595.1 Bacteroidota bacterium | reverse complement strand
ACATGGGATATTCAGGATCATTGGTTTCCTGAAATTGATAGCACTCTAATCAAACGAATTGATGGCGATTCATACGCCATTGATGCTCGTGATGGGAATGTTTCTATCGCTGTATTCAATCAGTTTAGCGATACATTCATTCTGACGTCTGCCGATGCTGGTCAGTCTTGGTCCAAAACAACTATTTCCGAATTCGAAATTCCAGGTTACATGGTTGATTCGTTAAGCGACGTGGATCTGGATGGTGTGGCAGATACCATTTTCTGTTCAGACGGTACAGGTTCTGTTTTGATTGATTACAACAATGTTTCGCACGTTTTCTTTGGTGCAAATTACATTATGGATGATGCTCCAGGCGATGACCAATACAGCTATTTTAATGCCTTTGAGTTGTTGTATTGGAACACCACAAATGAAACAGATTCGATTTATGTTGTGGGTGACGTGTATGAGGATCCGGATGACAATGACGAGGATTTCGCTCCCGCTGGTGACGAATTACCAGTGTATTTAACAGCACTGGCCTCTATGCCGACCACTGGTATAGATGCCGATGGCAACATGTATTTGGTGTATTCTGCTGCGAATGAACTCTTCTTGGACAATCAAGTATACCGTCATTTGTACGCCACGGTATCAACGGATGGTGGCGAAAACTGGTCCGAGCGCGTTGACTTGACTCCTGATGTGGATTTTGATGGATTTGAATATGTGTTTCCTTCAATGATTCGTGATATTGATGACAAATTACATATTGTTGTACAGCGCGACACTGAACCAGGTCTTATCGTTCGCGGAGACTTGGATCCATCTGAGGAAAACGACATCGTCTACCTTGCTATCACAACAGACTTCAACACAGACATTAATGTCAGTGAAGTGCCTGCAGCTGATCGTGTAAACATTTATCCTAATCCAACTTCAGGCCTCGTACAGGTTACAGGCATGGAGTCTGGAATGGTTCAATTTGCAGTATACGATGTTATGGGTCGTTTGATGGTTCGTTCGATGGAAAAAGTATCAAATGGTACCGCTACAATGGATTTAACGGGCTTGCCCAATGGTCAATATATGATCAAAATTGGTCAAGGCGAAAAAGCAGTTGTAAAAGAGCTTGTGATCAAGCAATAATACAATGGTAATAAATGAAGTACGAGGGCTGCCACTTGGCGGCCCTTCGTATTTTTTGATTTCCCGAAAAATAAACACCTTGTGGGGTGATTTTTTCTCAATTTCATTGCGCCTTTTCGGCCGACATGCGTCATATTTGCATCCTCCAAAAGTTGGGTAAAAAAGTTGGGTCCCGAAACATGTGGATCGTGATGGTGTTTAAGAAGTTGGTCTACCCATAAAGTGCTTTGGAGCATTGTGAAATTTGAAATCAATAGTGGATGAAAATTGAAATGAAAGTCCCTTCACCGGGGGAAAGTATCAGTGAGGTTAGTATCGCAAATTGGCTTGTTGCCAATGGTGATTATGTCGATAATGGTCAGACCATCGCTGAAATTGATAGTGATAAAGCCACTTTGGAACTTGCTGCTGAAGCTGCAGGTGCCATAACAATAGTAGCTCAAGCGGGTGATACGGTTGCCGTTGGCGCCGTGGCTTGTATTATCGATACAGCAGCAGAACGTCCAGCGGGCAAAACAGCGGCACCAGCTGCGCCTGTTGCCTCAACTCCTGCCGCCGCCCCTAAAGCCGCCCCTGCTCCGGCTGCCGAGGAAAACAAGCATATTACTCCGGTTGCGGCCAAAATGATCAAGGAAAATGGACTTCCTCAAGATAAAATAGTTGGTACGGGTCCGCATGGAAAAGTCACCAAAAATGATGTTATTGCTGCGATGTCCGGTGGCTTCGATACGGCTGCCATTCCAGTACGAGGAGGTACAAGAGAGGTGCGTCGCGAAAAAATGACCAATTTGCGTAAGAAGATTTCTGAGCGTTTGGTTTCTGTGAAAAACAACACAGCGATGTTGACCACTTTCAATGAGGTCAATATGAAACCGGTGATGGATTTACGCACGAAATACAAAGACACATTTAAGGAAAAACACGGAGTGGGTCTAGGTTTCATGAGTTTGTTTACCAAAGCTGTTTGCGAAGCACTATACCTATTCCCCGCTGTTAATGCACAAATCGATGGCAACGAAATTGTTTACCACGATTACTGCGATGTGGGCATTGCTGTGAGCACGCCAAAAGGACTTATGGTTCCTATCGTGCGCAACGCCGAAGCATTGAGCCTTGCGGATATTGAGAAGATTATTGCGGGTCTTGCTGCTAAAGCACGTGACGGAAAAATTACAGTTGACGATATGGCTGGTGGTACTTTTACGATCACCAACGGTGGTGTATTTGGTTCCATGTTATCTACACCTATCATCAATCCTCCGCAAAGTGCCATCTTGGGCATGCACAATATTGTTGAACGCCCGGTTGCAGAAAACGGTGAGGTAGTTATTCGACCAGTGATGTATTTGGCTTTAAGTTATGATCATCGCATCATCGATGGTCGCGAAAGTGTTGGGTTCTTGGTGAAAGTGAAAGAAATGTTGGAGAACCCTGAGCGAATGCTTTTCGGCGGTAAAACAGCGGAGCAAATTTTATTAGGACTATAATCAGAAATTATACAATGGAAAACACATCTCATTTGTGGAGTTACTTGCCAATCGTATTCATGGCCATCATTGCGTTAGGCTTCGTGGTTACCACTATGGTTGCAACGCATTACCTCGGCCCACGACGTAAGTCAGTTGTCAAAGACGATCCTTTCGAGTGCGGTATTGAGGTAAAAGGAAATGCGCGCACACCATTCAGTATCAAATATTTT
The DNA here is from genome assembly GCA_039796595.1 of Bacteroidota bacterium. Lineage (GTDB taxonomy): Bacteria > Bacteroidota > Bacteroidia > Flavobacteriales_D > Sanyastnellaceae > CANHSF01. The sequence continues at coordinate 204 of JBDKJN010000278.1, read as the reverse complement.
TTAGTGGCTATCCTATTTGTGTTGTTTGACGTAGAAGTCATTTTTATGTACCCCTGGGCTGTAAACTTTAAGTCTTTGGGACTGTTTGGTTTGATTGAAATGTTCAGCTTCATGGCGTTGATGATTGTAGGTTTGATCTACATTATTCGTCGCGGTGCGTTGAAGTGGGAGTAAAAAAATATTATTATATAAAATCACATCATG
>JBDKJN010000277.1:0-2871 GCA_039796595.1 Bacteroidota bacterium | reverse complement strand
TCGGATGGTCAATCAATATAACGGACGCTCATATACACAGCGTCCATTGATATAGGTTTGCATCACACGTGCTGCGCGCACCTCTGCTTCATTCGCATTAAATAGATCGGTATCCAGAATCACAAAGTCTGCAAGTTTGCCCACCTCCAAACTTCCCTTTTTCTCTTCTTCAAAATTGGCCATTGCCGCCCAGATGGTTATTCCCCGCAAAGCCTGCTCCATAGTTAGTGCGTTCTCCATTTGCCAACCTTCTGACGGTAGGCCTCTGTGATCACGTCTAAATACGGCAGTAGCCAATGTCTTTAATGGTGATATATCCTCAATTGGAAAATCGGTACCCAACGGCAAAAAGTTTAACTGCTCCATTAGTTCTCTATATGCGTAAGCCCGTTGAATACGATTACGGCCCAATCGCTCAATAGCCCACGACCAATCGCTCATTGCATGCGTAGGCTGAACACTTGGAATAACTACGCATTCACCGAAGCGCTTCATATCAGTTGGATCAACTACCTGGGCATGTTCTATTCTCCAACGCAAATCGCGAGCTCCATCCAAAGCCTCGCAATACACATCGAGTGCAACACGATTGGCACTATCTCCTATCGCATGCGTGCAGATTTGAAAGCCTGCCTTTTTTAATTCATATGCCTTTTCCAAATAATATTGTTTGGTTTGCAGCATTTCACCATAGGCTTGTCGCGGCAATAAATCTTCATATGGCTTGAGTAAACACGCACCTCGCGAGCCCAAGGCTCCATCCATCACCCATTTAAACGCACGAATACTCAATTGGTCATTGATGACAGGTCCTTTGCTCACGAAGTGATCATAGTTTTCTTGATTGTCTGCCAACATCGCATACACACGCATCTTTAATACAGAGTCTTGCACTGCGCGCTGATATATTTCGATATCGCGTTTGTCCAAGCCAGCTTCTGCCAATGTGGTTAATCCTACAGCAAGGCAGTTCTCCTGCGCTCGTTGAATAATCCTCAATTCTTCTTCTATAGAAGCGTCAGGTACGATTGCATCGATAGCCATCATCGCATTATCAATCAACACTCCACTTGGTTTTCCGCTACTCGCTAAGATTTCTCCTCCTTCAATTTCTTTTACACTGTGTATACCGGCCAAACGCAAAGCAGCATCATTAGCGATCAATGCATGCCCATCGATTCGGCGCAACACAACAGGAATTTCGGGGAAGCTTGCATTGAGTAATTCATTGGTTGGGAATTCTTTTATATCCCAGTCGTTCTGATCCCATCCACGACCTTGAATAAATCGCGCTTCCGGATTCTTGCTTTGATAATCGACAACCTTTTGTATAACGTCTTGCCAGGAAACTGTGCCAGTTAACTGCACTTCGTTCAAAGCCCGTCCGTATGCCAAAAAATGACAATGCGCATCAATGAATCCAGGATAGATGATGCGTTTAGCTGCATCGATGGAACGCTTTGCATCATACTTATTGAGTATTTGACGCTCAGGACCCAGTTCCAAAATTTTTCCATCTTTGATCGCCATGGCCTGATAGACGTGGTTCTCCTGATCCATGGAATAAATGCGTGCGTTGTGAATGATTAAATCAGCATCTATGTTTTGGTATGCACAACTGTTTAAAAGCAGTACTGCAAAGATTATCAGAATAGACGTATTGAATTGATAAGATCGAGCCATGGGTAGACAATTGTTTAGAGGCAAATGTGGTGAACAAATGAGTAGAATGCAACTCACCTCAGTGATTGGAGATGCGAATTGGAGAGCCAACGCGCACCCCTTCCCCCAGAGGGGAGCTAGCGCGCCCCAGCCCCTGATTGCTATTGTCGATGGAATGTGGTGGCGTTGGCCTGTGCGGTTGGCATAATGACCATGTCATTGATGCAAACGTGAGGTGGGCGGCTGGCCATAAACCAAGCAGCTTCTGCTATATCTTCCGCTACCAAAGGATCAAAACCTTTGTACACCGCGTCGGCGATGGCTTGATCACCGCTGAAACGAACTTTTGAAAATTCTGTGTTTGCTGCACCTGGTGCTATTTGTCCAACTCGAATGCTGTAGGGTAATAAATCGATGCGCATGCTTTTCGTCAACGCATCTACACCGTATTTGGAAGCGCTATAAGCATTGCCGCCCAGATAGGGTTCTTTACCTGCAATGCTTCCTATATTAATGATCATTCCTGAACGCAGCGGCATCATCCATTGCACCACACGCTTGGTGACAAAGACCAATCCTTTCACATTGGTATCGATCATCTCATGCATGTGCTCAAAATTCAATTCTTGAATAGTCGCCTTACCTCGCGCGAGTCCTGCATTATTAATTAACACATCAATGGTTTGCCATGATGCTGGAATCTCATCGAAAACTTTGTCTACGGCGATTTGATCTCGGACGTCACATGTATAGATGAGAGATTCCACCGACGTATTTGTGGTAATCCATTGTTGCAACTCCTGTAGGCGCTCCAATCGACGAGCAATTAAGATGAGGCGATAACCTTGTTGTGCAAATAACTTGGCAATGGCTTCACCAAATCCAGAAGATGCTCCTGTTACTATAGCTGTTTTCATGTGTTAGGCGAAGACTGAATTTTACTCATAACAAATTCTTTGCGCGAACCAGCGAAGAGTTCAAACTTTAAGAATATACAAGGCAAAGTACCATTGATGAAATTAAATTTACGTGCGGGTTTAAGACCGATACGTTTGACTGCTTCATGATGTGAAGTGATAATCCAACATGTATGTCCTTTCCATGTTTGCTTCAATCGGTCGCCCAGTTGCTTGTAAAATTCTTCAGCGTCGCGTAAACTCAAGCGTTCGCCGTAAGGGGGATTGATCACTATTGTACCACTTTCTGTTT
>JBDKJN010000276.1:0-5682 GCA_039796595.1 Bacteroidota bacterium | reverse complement strand
ATGCAACTGGGCTTTTGCTTTTCGCAGATTGTTCGATTAAATCGACCATGCCCTTATGCGCATCCAAGTATTCTTTATTGTCCGGATCAATTTTACAAGCCGTGTAAAACGCAATAGCAGCCTCATATTGCCATCCTTTGTTCAACAATGTTTGCCCCATCAGAAAGTGCACCGCCGGTTGATATGGCAAACGTTCCTTGAGTTCATCCAAAGCTTCCAACGCCCAATCTAACTTTTGTGCACGCAGGGCATCCGAGGCCAACAACAATCCTCCCTCCAACCATTCACTTCCCAATTTGGTAACCACTGCAGATGACATCCCAACAGATTTAGCATGAAGATACAGTTCGAGCTCATGGTCAAATGCTATACGACCACATTCTGCCGCTTTAAGGAATTGCCCTTGTTTTGCAAGTGTTCGTGCCAACGCCCTGTAAAACGACTTATTCTCAGGCTCAATACGAATGGCTTTCTCAAATTGAAAAGTAGCCTTGTCCCAATCCTCTTTAGCCTCATAGATTTCACCGACACGCATAATTAATAACGCTTGCTCCGGCGACTTGACCAACTCCTCCTCCAGAATTTTCAAGGCCTCATCCACCTTTCCGGTAGTCTTTAGCATTTCAGCCTTTGTCAATTTCACCGATTTAGAATTCGGATTTAGAACGAGTAAATTCTCGCATTCCAATAATGCCAATGCGTGCTTATTTTGTCCTACATAGGCATCGGCCAGCATTTCATGCAACACGATATTTTGCTCCGCTGTCCAATTTTTGGATGGAGTTGCGATTTCAGCCAGTGCCAATTTTTCTGTTTGGTCGAATCTACCCTGCGCATTATAAATCTTCAATTGCGTAAGCATAACCGAAGGCTCATTCGGTTTACCCGCTGATGTACTTCTTGCCGACTCAACCCATTTTTCTGCTTCATTGAGTAATACCTGAGTCTCAGCGCTGCGAAACAAATCATTTTTTTCCAGGCGATAGGCTTCCAAATACAAATGGGCCGTCAGACCATCAGCCATCGATTGACCTGATAGTTGACTCCAGCGCTTTTGAATTAGTATAGCATTATTGACATCCCATTTAAAGCCACTCTTTAATAGAGTCCAGCACAGGCTATCGACCGCGCAGGTTACAGCAGACTTTAATTTAGGGTTACCAATGGCCTGTTCCATTTGGTTAATGAGCTCATCAAGATGTTGAAACTCCATCGCTAGCTTAAAATTCAATTGATAAGCACGACAGTACATTTCATCGATCCGGGTATCACGAGGTGCCAATTCTTGTGCAAGGTTCAAATAGGCCATTGCCAAATTAGGTTCATTCTTCGCGATTAGTTTCTGACTGATTGCGATCAATTTGGAAACCATCCATTGCTCGAGTCGTTGACTTTTATCACATGATTCATGTGCACTCCGGTAGGCCAACAATGCCCTTTCCCACAGACCCTGCTTTTCTAAAAAGTTAGCCCATCCAAAATAATCAATCACTTTCGTACCAGGGTCCGAAACCAATGCATGGTTTAACGCAACCAAATGATAGACTACTGGCGTTTCATTTCCAAATTCACCCGTGTTGATCATCAGTTTCGGCTCGGTAGATTGCATAATTGGTTTCATCGTTGCATCATCATTTCGCAACAACCCATAATCCGATTTGCGTTGACCTTCAGGCACTTCGAAAAAAATAGACATTTTTTCCGAATCATCAATATCCCAGCGCACCTTAAAGTTCGGCGCATTCGGGACTTCCGAATAAAAAAACGATTTGCTTGCTTTTCCATCCTTATCCCCTAACACCAATGCCGAGTTGTATTCATCATAAGCTAAGTATTCCATTCCCTTCAACCCGTACACACCTTCCTCGGCATGCCCTACACTGCAGAATCGAACTGGTTCCAAATCCCATTCATACATCTCTATTTGTGAAGTTGATGCATTAAAGACCAAAAGCTGATTAAAAGCATCCAATTGAAATCCTGCAATTTCACCGATCGTAGATTCATCCTTATACACCTGAAGCTTTTTGATAGACATAGGCCAACCACTTACACTTGTACGTAAAATGGCATTCTGTGCCTTGTCCCAGATAAATATTTGTCCTTTTGAATCCACTCCCAATTGCACCGGCTCCTGAATATGTGATCGCTCACCCTCAAGCCACACCTTAGTGAAAACGCCATCCTTAGACCATTCTAACAAATCACCTGACTTTTGATCACAAACAACAACGTTTTGATTTGGCAACCTGACCAAAGCACTAGGTTGCTTCAATTTGGCATTCTTTTCTTTTCCCATCGTACGCATCAATACTCCTTGGGCATCATAAACCTTGATCACACCTGCCCCACGATCAACGATATGCACAATTCCTTCATCATCAATATCCACGTCTACCGGTTCCTCTAGGCCCGACTTCAAAGCCCAAATTTCCTTTCCTGAAGCGTCAACAACCACCACTGTATTAGGTTGATCCGCAAGGATCATCGCCGACCAACCTTTATTGTTGACATCCTTAACACGAATGGCCCACGGGCCTTGGGTTAAGGGGAACATCATCAAGCGTTTCTCTTTAGTAGCAATCGAGGATTTATAGGTGACAAGATCAAACATTCTTACACTTCTTTGATCTTGAAAAGTCACGGCCATTCGAGGTGTTACGGACCCACTTGTTGCTATAGCGATCGGTCTTTTAAAAGCAGCCTCATCGCTTGAGACTTGAATCGTAGTTCGCAATAAACCATCGCGGTCGAGGACCAATACATCACCACTATCATCGTCCAACAGCAAAAAACTACCGTCCAGAAGAAGTGCGAAAGCATTTATTTTACTAAGTATAACACCTTGTTTTTTATGAATGCTACGGTGGGTGTTTATTACCCTGCCGTCTATATTATATACAAAGAGAGAGTGAATGTCCTGATCCAAAACGTACAATTCATCCGCATTCGAAACTTCAATCGCGGTCGCATTTTGAAACCCACCTTTTGAAGGTGCAATCCACGTAACAAAATCACCCTGCGCGTTAAATATTTCAATTTGATTGCGTTTACGTTGTAACACATATAAATATCCCTGGCTATCGGAAGCCATATCGGTCACGTTATCCAGTTGCCCTCTTGCACCTCCAGGCGTTCCCCAAACCTCGCCTTTATCGCCACCCCAGAGAAAAATATGCTGAAGCTTGGCATCATAAATCATCAACCCTTTTGCGTGCCTTGCTAAGTAAGCAGGTTCCTTCAATTCAAAAGTCCCACGCGATGTTTTGATGCTTTGAATGATCTCCACCTCATTGCCCATATCATCAAAATGAATGATAGCGTTAAGTTTTTTATCAATCACAAAAACATGATTTTGGGCATCGACCAATACCTCCGACGGAGCAGTCAATTTGGATGCTGTGCTATTGGGCAGCGTTTGGCGATAAGTCGGTGATTGAGCAGACACCAAAACACTTGCAACACAACCGATGAAAAAAAAGATATATTTAAACATACGTTTCAATAAAAAATAAAACTGTCTTGGCCTTATTGATTAGCCACTAATTTTTGCAGATGAGCTTGCAATTGTGCCTGGCGTTTCTGTTGACCAAAACGTGTATGAAAACGATGATTGGTTAAAAATCGAATTTGCAATTCATTCCAAGCTTGTCGATCGGTAATTTCACCACAGGCCGATAGCTCCTGGAACAACAAATCACCGATTTCTTCAAAATCCTCTCGACCGAGATAATCCAAATCAGCGTCACATATCACACGTTCCAAATGATTCGTTGGAGTCTGAGAGATTTTTGTTGCCATTATACATCCTTCAATCAATAACTGGTCTTCCGCAGGCAATGCATGTTTCATCGCTTGTTCCCGAAACAATTCGCAGCTTCTTTCCTCATGATTTTTGCGGCCAGTGATGTATCCAATATCATGGAAAAGTGCTGCAACCCTAACAATTTGCATCTCATATTCATTCAGCCCCTCTGCCTGTCCAATCCAATGACATTGCTGAATGACATCAAGAGTATGGCGCAAACTATGGTATTTATAATGGCTGGGAATTTCCAACAACAACCGTTGGCAAATCGAATCTGATACAGTGTTGTAAAAATGATTCACCGGATTCATAGGAATAGTTTTGAATGCATGTGTGGTTAAGGCTAATCCAGTCCTTTGATCAAAATTAGAGTGATTGTATCTCCTATTCTTGTTCAAACGAACGGTTTCTTTTCAAATATAAGAAAACGCCAGTATTTCGCCACTAAATAACACACGCCTAACGCTCTACGATAAAATCATTAGACCACCGGGTTTTCAGTACGAACCAACATCTCGTCATTTCAGGCGATTTACATGCAGGATGATCAAAAACTCAACGACGACCCTATGCACTTGCATAAAAAACATCAATCAGTACAAAAAATGAGTAGCAGCAGACCGATTCTAATTCGACTTCATTACTTTTGACAAAAGGCCTCAAACCAAAATACGTATGAAAAAAATTATAGTACCAACTGATTTTACCGAAGTCGCTGACAACGCGTTGAAATATGCATGTGAAATGTCGAAGTTCACCGACAGTCAAGTGAACTTGCTGCACATTACCAAGTCAGACAAAGATGAACGAGAGGCGATCGCCAAAATGAAGGCCCAAGCATCTTCATACACCCTTTCAACACCTTACCCGATTGAACACAATGTTATTTCGGGAAATATTTTTGACGATATTCCTGGAGCAGCTAAACACCATCACGCCAATTTGGTGGTGATGGGGACCCACGGTTTACAAGGTATGCAATATGTAGTCGGAAGCAACGCACTACGCATCATTACAGACAGCGACGTTCCGATGTTGATCGTTCAAGAAGGCACTACTAAGACTGCCGAAGTCAACACCATCCTTGTACCACTGAACCTACATCAAGAGACCAAACAAATCCTAAAGATAGCTTGCGACACAGCCGAATTGTTTAATGCAGAGATCCATCTTATTTCACCACAAGAAAGTGATGAATTTCTCCAAAATCGCTTAGCTCGCAATACAGCTTATGCAGAAGGCTATCTGGAAAGTCGTGATATTGCTTACAAAACAATCACTACAGAAGGTGGAAGTGGTAGCTTTATCAAAGAAGTGATCAAATATGCACACTACACCAACATTGATCTCATTTGTATTCTGAATTTCGCGAAAGACCGATTGATCCATAGCTTTGGAATTGATGCCGAACAGAAGATCATAACCAATGAGCACAATATTCCGGTGCTTATTGTTAATCCGCGAACGACATATCAAGATGCTGCTAGCATTTTTGCACAGTAAACAACTTTTCAAATACCATCAAATAACGCGGGAATCATCTCGCGTTTTTTGCTTTAGGTTGGGGATAAGTCATTAAGGAAATCTATACGTAAGAACAATGCTGTTTCTCGGCCGTGCCGTGATTCAGATTAAGGAGGAAATGATTGAACGGCCAAGAATTATGAACTTATTCCATTTGTCAGCCAAGCAAGGCGTTGCGTCGGTTTTGGGATAAAATTTCGTTTCAACCGAGATCAACAATTATTTAAATTTTATCGGATTAACGGTTTAGCTCCCACTTGTACAATTGGTATAGGATGTATGAATATTCAACGAGAGCCATTGGTCATAAATGCGATAATGTCTACTTCTTCAAAAGAGGTGACAGAGTC
>JBDKJN010000275.1:0-2546 GCA_039796595.1 Bacteroidota bacterium | reverse complement strand
GTTTTTTCCCATACATCAATTAGACGGCTACAAGGACAACAGGTTGATGACGGAAAAGGAACAGTTATCAAAATTTTATTCAACAAAAGAGGCTGCCCTTTTGAGACAGCCTCTTTTATTGTCATTAAGAACTGAATACACTTAAACTCTATCATCAAAGGTTGAAAATTACAATAACGCCTCCCTGGACGCAATCGCAATTTTAACCTGACGTTCTACTTGGGATTCCTAGATTCCAGCCTTTGATGTTATACTCGGCACCATACTCTTGGAAAGCTATCCGGCGGCCGTTTACACATAAAAACACCTCCACATCATGCTTTTATCGCATTATTCGTTAATTTCATCGAATATTTTTTATTTTTTATCGGATTTATTTACATTTGTCACGAACTAAGGTCACCAAATCTACATGAGCTCGGTCATTCGACACACTTTTGTCACGCCGCAAGACGTTTACCGCGATCTTTTGCGTCGCAGCTCTGATATTTCGGATAAGTCGGTGATTTTACTCTCTCATTACGGCAGCATCTGCGCCAATGGCACAGATGGACTTCTCAAAGTCATCGAAAATTCTCTTATTTCTTCAGGTGAAAAACGTTCCTTTGTGAAGCGGTTTTGTGCTCTTTTCATAGAAGTTGCACAAAATGTTTGCATACACAGTGCACGTGATATTAATGGTCAAACGCAGTCCTTCATCATCATTGTCAAGGATCAGTCGCATTATAAGATAATTTCTGGAAATCAAATCCTACTGCAGGATACAGAACGACTCAATGCGAAATTCAATGAAATAGAAAATCTATCGAAGGAGGAACTTCACCGTCTATACATTGAAACTTTGAGCAATGACGAATTTAGCACTAAGGGTGGCGCTGGACTTGGTTTGCTCACTATCGCTCGCAAAAGCGAAGGACGATTTACCCATTTGATTCAGGTGATAGATGATAGTTTTGCATATTTGACTATCGATATTCCGATTCAATGATCTTATCACCGGGACTTCATCAAAAGTTCCGCATCTTTCGACACTTCGCAACTCATTTTAACCTAATAAGCTAGTGCTATCGTACATTTGTCCGCGTTAGGCAGATAACCCTCCCATATGAGCTCAGAGATTCAACACGCCCAAATCGGGCCTATCATCGAAAAAATAAATCAGCATTTCGGTATTCGACTTACTGTGAACCAATTCAACGCACCGCAATACAGCGCTTCCAGCTTGGAGGATGTATTGGTGCAAAAAATAGTTGAAGCACAAACTGGCGATTGGACCACCGAGATGGCAATGGATCGATTGACTCAAGCGATCTCAAAACACACGGGTAAGAATGCCACTGAAATTGATGCTGATAGCAATTTGGCCCAATTGATTCCCAGCTCAAAACGCAAAGAAACGATTGCCAAAATGAGTGCGGATATGGGTGTACCTCTAGAAGTCCTTCGCCCAAACCCTATTCTCAACGGTATTTTCATCTTGATTTTCTTCTCAAGCATACCGATGGCAGTTGGATTCAGTTGGTTTTCTGCCATCATTACGGCTTCAATTTCTGCTGTAATCTTGTTTATCCTGAACAAAACAGGTAACGATTTTAAGGTAAAAACCCTTGGCGCATGGGCAGATCAGCTCGCCTGGAAAAACTACCTCAAAGACGCCAAAAAAGGCGGCGAATTCTCACATGACGAATTGAGAAATACAATTGGTCCTTGGATTAAGGGCTAAGGAAAGTTTAGGCCTCGAATATTCAGCATATTTAGGAAGTTTTGCTCATGCGATTAGCGATTAAATTCGCGCGCCTGCCAGATTTTTGGCTTATGGCTAACGCATATGAATAGATCCACATTCTTCGTCCTAATATCTTGTTGTATTGCTCAGGTAGCGATTGCTCAATCCAATACACATCCATCATGGGTGGACCTGACCCAAAACCGAGCTATCACTTTTGAATCGCTCAAACAACAGCACGATTCAGTTTGGACTGTTCGGCCCACAGAACGCGGTCAAGGCTTCAAACAAATGGAGCGCTATTTTGCCCTTTACAACAGTCGCCTCAACTCCCAAGGGATCCCATACAGCGGTGAAGAAATTATTCGTCAATGGGAAGAAGTACGTGGGTACTCTGCTCAACGCAGCTTATCAGGCAATTGGCAACCCCTGGGTCCAATACTCGATGCCAACACCACGCGTGATCATATAGAAGGTGTTGGAAGAACTTCGTGTACAGCTTTTCATCCTACAGATCCAAACATTCTTCTATGCGGAACCCCCGCCGGCGGCATTTGGAAATCAAATGATGGTGGAAATTGGTGGACTTCAAATACCGACTGGTTGCCTACGCTGGGCGTCTCGGCCTTGCTCTTCGATCCTACGAATCCTCAAATCATATATGCGGGTACTGGTGACCGCGACGCATCGGATAGCCCGGGTATGGGTGTGCTGAAGAGCACTGATGGCGGTGAAACCTGGGAGTTCATGAATGCTGGCATAGAAAGTTATTTCATCAATACCCTTCGTTACCAAAACTCCACTGGATGGATTTGGGCTT
>JBDKJN010000274.1:0-3851 GCA_039796595.1 Bacteroidota bacterium | reverse complement strand
AAGCTGTTTGAATAGTTGTACAGTACGACAGAACATCACAGTACTCCTGTCCTAAATTTGATGAGTCCGCATACGCATATAAACAGACCGACAATCCACATGGGCTCTGTATCTCATGGATTGGATTAATGTCTGACGACATCGTGCCATCGCCGAATTCCCAGACATATCCGACCATATTGACTTCGGGATATATGGACTGCGTGAGATTGGTAAAGTGAATCTCGTTGCCAACGATTGTGTAATCAAAATCGACAGTAACACCACAATTGTTCTGAGCTAATAGAGATAAGGAAAGGAAGAATCCGAAAAGGGAAGCAATAGCTTTCATGGTAAAGGGTTTTGGTTATTACAAATATGAGGATTTTTACCCCACTTGGTGCACTTTACCCTAACTTCTCAAATCGCCAAAACAAAGATTTCTATTTGGTTTTCCATCGATTACCTGTAGCCCATTCCATGTAAACCAAAGACAGAATAATCCCCATCTCTCCCACAAAATAGACCAATCCGTATAGAGATAACACATCAAAATGAATCACCACACAGTAGATCGTTGCTAGGCAATAAACCACATTCAGAATAGCAATAATACGTAATGGAAAGTGCCACGATGATTTTATACTTACGGCGCACATCGTGAGAAAAGAAAAAATGCCAATCCAACAACCGACAAAACGGATAGGACATCTGCGGGCATTCCAAAGAAACTCTCCAATGGCCGCAAAACACAATACAACATCACGGATGTCAATGCCGCACCTGCAGCGTCAATCATGAATAACACACGCGGACGCTGGGTGAACAAACGCAGTTTGCTTGTTATGTATTCTTTCATCGCGTTTGCCGATTGTTATCCAATTCTTCTTTCGACTTAGGAAAAGAATGTGTCCGATATGCCATTGTGCCGAACAATCATTCGGCACCTCCATTCAACTCCCTATCCGATATGAATCCAATGCCTATTTCTTTACCGACTCCTTCGCCCAGGTGTCCTTCAAAGTCACCGTGCGATTGAATACCATACGTTCAGCAGTGCTATCCGCATCAAAGCAGAAATAACCCAAACGAATGAACTGGAATTTTTCATCTTTCGCTGCATCCTTTAAGGCTGGCTCTACATAGGCATTATGAACCACTGTCAAACTGTCCTCATTGATATAGGATTTGAAATCACCATCCTCAGCAGATGGATTCTCCACCTTGAACAAGCGATCGTACAAATTCACTTGTACAGGTACCGCATGCGAAGCACTCACAAAGTGCATGGTTCCTTTGACATTGATTCCACTTGTGTCTTGTCCACTGCGGCTTTCTGGAACATAGGTGCAATGAATTTCCGTTACTTCTCCCGCTTCGTTTTTAATGAAGGACTCGCAACGGATGATATACGCATGCTTCAAGCGAACCATCAAACCAGGGCCCAAACGGAAAAACTTCTTAGGCGGCTCTTCCATAAAGTCTTCGCGCTCTATCCACAGCTCACGTGAAAATGGAATCTCACGTGTACCTCCACCACCTTCGATTTCAGGATTATTATCGCCAGATAACATCTCCACTTTGCCTTCTTCGTAATTGTCGATGATCAATTTTACTGGATTAATCACCGCCATGCGACGCGTAGCTGTTTTGTTCAACTCCTCTCTAATGCAATACTCCAACAAACTCACGTCAATGACATTTTCACGACGAGAGATACCCGTAAGTTCACAGAAATGACGAATACTTGCGGCCGTGTAACCTCTGCGACGAATACCACTAATGGTAGGCATGCGCGGATCATCCCAACCTGCTACGTGTTTTTCGTTGACCAATTGCAACAACTTCCGTTTGCTCATCACGGTGTAATTGATGTTGCGGCGCGCAAACTCATATTGTTGACTGGGGAAAATCTCCAATTGTTCGATAAACCAATTGTACAAGGGTTTGTGCACTTCAAATTCTAAAGTGCAAATCGAATGCGTGATTTGCTCAATCGAATCACTTTGTCCGTGTGCAAAATCATACATGGGATAAATACACCATTTGTCACCTGTGCGATGATGATGGGCATACTTAATGCGATACATCAATGGATCACGCAAATGCATATTCGGGGAGGCCATATCTATTTTGGCTCGCAACGTTTTTTCTCCTTCTTTATACTTGCCCGCACGCATTTCTTCAAACAAACGCAAGTTCTCCTCTATACTTCGATCACGACAAGGCGAAGCCTTTCCGGGTTCTGTTGGAGTACCCTTCATAGCTGCTATTTCTTCTGCTGAACTATCTTCAACATAGGCCAAGCCTTTTTCAATCAACTTCACCGCAAATGCGTACATCTGATCAAAGTAATCCGAGGCATAATAGAGATTCGCCCATTTAAAGCCCAACCATTGAATATCGTGTTGGATGCTCTCTACATATTCTGTGTCTTCAGTTACAGGATTGGTATCGTCAAAACGCAAATTGGTTTGACCATTGAATTTTTCGCCTAAACCAAAGTTCAAACAAATGCTGGTAGCATGTCCCAAATGAAGGTATCCGTTCGGTTCTGGAGGGAAACGCGTTAATACACGACCTTCATGTTTTCCGTTTTTGATATCCTCTGCTATGATGTCTTCCAAAAAATTTGGAGCCTTTTCTATACTCATTGTTTTTCTTTTATCCTTTTACTAATTCCAATTCAAGCGCACTACGCAGACGACTTGCGCATTGGCTAACCCCCAATAATACGAGCATTCCAAATAAATCAACTCCGCCGCCTTGTCCGCTGATAAATACACGCATCAATTGCAAAACCTCTCCTGGTTTAATGCCGTGTGATGCACAAATCGACTCAAACCATTGCTTTAGTGTTTCTTCAGATTGCCCATCTTGGGTTGACCATTCATTGGCCAACTGTTCAAACAATCCGCTAAAATTCGGTTTCCATTTTTTACTTATTACTGCACTATCAAATTCTTTCGGTGCTTCGAACAAATACGAGCCAACTTGAATCATCTCATGTTCGAACTGAACGCGAGGCATCAATAATTCTACTGCCTTTTGAATATATGCATCACTCAATCTATGGTCGTCTGCATTGATGTTATACGTCTTAGCTAAATCGCCACGAATAGAACTTGCTATGGAAGCGGTCGAACGTCTGCGCAAATGCTGTTCATTGAACCACTTCGCTTTTTCCGGATCAAACTTCGCTCCAGCATGTTGGATTTGCTCAATGTGAAAGGCCTGAGCCAATTCATCCAAAGTGAAAATCTCTTGTTCTGTACCTGGATTCCAACCCAAAAACGCAAGCATATTCACAAAAGCTTCCGGGTAATATCCGCGCTCTTTATAACCACTGCTCAACTCGCCACTAGTAGGATCGTTCCAATCCATAGGAAAAACGGGAAAACCCAAACGGTCGCCATCACGCTTGCTCAATTTGCCATTTCCATCGGGTTTGAGCAACAAGGGCAAATGCGCGTAATGCGGCATTTCCTTTTCCCAACCCAAATACCGATATATCAAAATATGCGCTGGTGCACTCGGCAACCACTCCTCTCCACGAATGGCGTGAGTGATCTGCATAAGATAATCGTCAACAATATGCGCCAAATGGTAGGTCGGCATGCCATCGCCTTTGAGCAACACTTTGTCATCTACTACGTGCGAACTAAAACTTACTTCGCCGCGAATCAAATCCGTGAACGTTATTTCTTCTTGCTTTGGTACTTTTAGGCGTATCACATAGGGCTGGCCTGCCGCTATTGCCGCTGCCACATCGTCGGCTGACATGGTCAACGAATTGCGCAATTGCTCGCGAGTTGTTGCATCGTAGGCAAAATTTTGTTTATTGGCCTCGGCCTCTTTGCGAAGCGCATCCA